>JAFLYY010000001.1:1704757-1704986 GCA_029785825.1 Nitrososphaerota archaeon
GTAGGGGAACCTACAGCCAGATCACCTCCTTAGAAGAACAGTCGAGCGAGTATGACCACGCACTGCAACGAGGAGTATCTAGGTAGAGCACAACCTACGGAAGATGCAACGTCGGGTCGTAGATTCGACGTGAAGGGCCAGCGCCCTCGCCCGCACGGTGGGGAGCGCGATTAAGCCGTGCATAGGGTTCGCGCAAGCATCCGCCGGGATGTTATACTCATCCGTAATG
>JAFLYY010000002.1 GCA_029785825.1 Nitrososphaerota archaeon
GCAGCCAGGTCAGCAACGACCTTCTCGACGACAAGCGTCTTTCCCATCCCCGGGGCGCCAGTTACTACGATATGCGGTCCTGCAGCGTCGTAGTCCTGCATCGCGAACGCCTCGAATTCGGAGCGAATGGTGGAGTACTCCTCCCCCCTGTACCAGAGCTGGGTTGGATGGAATGACTCGCTCAGAGCCAGCCTGTTCTTGACGACCTGCCTTTGACCCGTCATGCTATGCAAACACCTTTCCAGCACCCAACCGACCATTAATCATCATTATCACGTTTATCACGTGGGGGGTGTACCGATTAATCACGCCAAAAAACAGGGGGTCAGGCACACACCCCTGCTCATACTGGGTTACAATAGGAGAACATGCACTGAACCGCTCGCTCCTTACCCGTTCCAGATTAGACATTAGGCGGGACGTTACGGCATCTCGGTAGGTCTTCTCGGTATTTATGGACGGCGAAATATTATCCCCCAAGGGGAGGGGGGTGTGTCTGGTCGGTCGTGCCTGCAAATCTTTCGGCGCCAACGGGGTATACCACCGGATTTAAGCTGATAGCCTTTCTTTCATGCGTTGCCCAACTCGTCGCTTATGCTCTAGCGCACAGTGACCGACTTTGCAAGGTTCCTAGGATAATCAGGGTTTACCTTCAACCTCAGAGCCAGCTCGTAAGCTATGCGTTGGAGCGGTACTGCTGCTTCTATGGCTCCACATACATCATCCTGGGAAGGCAAGTGAACAACCGCGTCGTACACCTGATCCGGGGTGTTTGTGATGCCGATCAGATTGGCCCCCCGGGCTTTGAGGGCCTCGGCAGCTGTGACTACCTCGGTATGGGACTCTCCACCACTGTCGATACAGAGTACAGGGGTTCCATCCCTGACCACGGCAAGGGGACCGTGCTTGAACTCGCTCGAGACCAGACCTTCGGCATGAACCAGGGCAAGTTCTTTCATCTTCAGAGCTCCCTCAAGTGCCAGGGGGTGCCCGAAGCCGCTCCCTATCATGTAAACATCGTTATGGCCGGCTATAGCCTTGAGAGCATATGAGACGTCAGTTTGCAGCAACGTATTCACGTCGTTTTCTATCAACCCGGCGGTCCTCGCACTCGTGATCGTCTCGATGGTCCTCGCCGCGGAGTACAGGCTCGCCGTGAAGCTCTTTGTTGCTGCTACCCCTATTTCTGGACCGCATTTCATGTCCACAACAACGTCTGACTCTCTGACAAGGGTGGACCCGGGGACGTTGACGAACGACAGGATCTTGGTTCCCTTCTTCTTGGCGGCTCTCACTGCATCGAGCGTGTCAGCGGTCTCGCCGCTCTGGCTAAATGCGATAACAGCATCGTTGGGACCGAGGTTGGAGTTCATGTATCTGAACTCCCCAGATGGGAAGGCGTAAAACCTGGCGCCGTATTTCTGGTTGAGGAGGTTCCTGAAAAAGAGTGCTGCATGGTAACTGCTTCCAGCCCCTACTAGGATGACGTTCAGAGCATTGTCTATCAACTGGCCGGCTTCAACGTAGTCTGATGTTGGTCGAGCCGCTATCTTCGCAAGCACTGCTGGCTGCTCTTCTATCTCTTTCAGCGTGTGATGCCTGTACCCGTGAAGGCCGGCCTCAGCAAACTCCCACGGGAGCTGCACCGGAGCCCCCAAGACAGTAACGCCGTGGGGGTCCACAATCTTGACCCCATACTTCGTTGCCATGAACGAGCAGCCATCGTTGACGAACACCGCTCTATCGGTCCATTTCAAGAACCCGAGAACATCGCTTGACACAAAGATGCTGTTAGCACCCATTCCTATCACGAGCGGAAGACCTCGCCTGGCTCCAGTCAGCACCCCTGCTACCGAGAACAGCGCCACGAACGCGTTGTCCCCCTCGATTTGCACGAAAGCAGCCCTAGTAGCGTAGAGAGGGTCCATGGTCTTGGTGTATGCAGCTTCGATCAGATGGGCAATTACCTCACTATCTGTCCCACTTGAGAACGTGTGCCCTTGCTCTGTCAGGGCTGCCCTCAGTTCCGCATGGTTTGTAATCAACCCATTGTGAGCTACCGCTACACGGGAATCGCAAGACAGGAATGGGTGGGCATTAGCCTCTGTGACACTCCCGTGGCTGGCCCAACGTACGTGACCAATCGCCGCGGTGCCCGGCATTACGACGCTATTGAACGGCATAAGCACGGCTTTCACCTTCCCTACACCCTTCTTGACCCTTATTTCTCCAGCATCGGCAACCGCTATTCCGGCCGAGTCGTACCCCCGATACTCAAGATATGACAGTCCCTCTACCACTATTGGGTATGCTTTTCTGTTTGCGGTGCACCCAAAGATCCCACACATGAAGCCAGAGACACGATAACGATAAAACGGTTGTCAAGCGCAGAACCAAATGTCGTTCCGTGCGGAAGTTATGCCGTTCCGAGAGTGCAGAACTAAAATCTAGCTAGTACCTGTCACTACAGACTCTGTGAACTACCACCGACTGAAGGTCGGGTGGCTTCCTGCTTCGACCACTAAGCTTGCCGAGACATTTGGAATACTGTTGAAGTACTCCAGCATCCAGGTAGCGGCCTTCGTGTCCACAGGCGTGGATTCCCTGCGTTCCGCAGGTATCTGCGACCAAATGTTGATCGCAGCGTTCAGGTCCCGGTCTATGACGAGCCCGCAAGTTTCACACTTGTAGACTCTGGCACCGAGCCCCATCTTATTCTTGCTGCTGCACCAGCAACATCCTTGGGTCGTCGGCTCGAACCTGCCCACCACGACCGGAGTGCGCGGCTTGGTCCTCAAGCCGCTCATTATCCCTCCGATCGAGGAAGAGGCTACCCGGCGGCCCCAAAGCCTCTGCCACCCGGCGACGTTATCCTTCTGGGTGGCGACACAGTCGTAGTTGCTGACGATGTAGCTGGTGACCTTCCGCCTCATATCGCGCCTCCTGTTTGTTATCCTCTCGTATTCTCTGTTCAGCTCTGTGTTTGTCTTCATCCAGTTCTTGCCGTAGAGCTTCCTCCTCGACAGCTCCCGATGAAGGCGCCGGACGCGCTTCGTCAACGGGACCACCGCCTCAACGGCGACCCCGTTGGAAAAGACAGCCTGCCTCTTGACGCCGAAGTCGATCCCGATGGCTTTCTCCAGTGGTTCCGAATCAGTGGTTTTCTTCTGGTAGGTGGTCACGTGGACGAAATAATCCCAGTTGCGTCACATCAGGATGGCCGAAGCGAGTTCGGCCCCTTTCGGAATCTGGCCCGCCCCTCTGACTCTGAGCCTTCCGACGTTCTGTATCCTGAGACGGTTCCCGTCCGATATTTCGTACGTCACACCGTGCTGCTTGAGGGGTATCGAGTCCACCCTGCTCTTGAACTTCGGTTTCCCCGCCTTCCTCCCCTTCTTCTTGGTCGCCAAAAGGCCAATGATGTTATCCTTCGCCCTGTCGATGATCTCCTGCCTCATCTGAGACGAGAGGTTCCGTATCTCCCTGTCCTCGAAGCGGTTCTTGACCTTGACCTGCACCGTCGCGGTCTTGTAGTCAGCCTTGAAGATGCCGACAGCAAGAGTATGGTTGTAGAACCACTTTGCCTCGAGGAACAGGCGGTCGAGGGTACCGACTGTCTCCGCAGAGAGGTGTGACCTGTCGACCTTCAACTCGTACGTCTTACATGCCATTGATTTGTGCCGCTGGATTGTCTCCTGCCGCGTCTTCGCTATCCTATCATTCTTGGGCTCGCTCAAATTTCTTCCCCCACTGGTTCTCGATATACTTCTGGATGGCTTCCGAAGAGACGTTGCCAGCAGTCGACAGGAAATACGACCTGGTCCAGAGGGTCGGCATCTTCAGGAGTTCTGGGAATTCCCCCCTCAACGTGTGGGAGCTCCTGCCCTTGAAGCGCTTGACGACTATCTCAGGTTTTGTCTTGGTGTCGGCAGACACAAAGAGGTGGACGTGGTCTGGCATCACTTCCATGGCGATAACCTCCCAGCCGTTGTCTCTGGCGACCTCGCGCAGGACCTCTGACAGCCTCTTTTTCCTCTTGCCAACGAGCAGCTGCCTCCTATAGCGGGGAGCGAAGACGATGTGGTAGTTGACGAGTTGGACGCTGTGCGGCGTGTGTCTGTACTGCATTTAGATACTCTACAGTATATCTAATCACGTCTATTTAACGCCATGTGTCGCCATTCCAGCCATTCATCCCCGGATTAAAATCCGGGGCTTTCTGACGTCATCTCTGTAATGGGTGCCTTGGTTTCCGGAGAAGCACTGGATGCCTTCGACTCAATGCGCTTCACAACCTCAAGGGGATTTTTGATGTTTACCATAGTTGCAGAATACCCATCAGTGGTATTGACCTCAACCGACCCGATCCCGAAGATCCTAGCAGGAAACGGCATAACACCTACAACACTCGCTATGTTGGACCTGTCGATAGATTTCGACTGTTTGAGTGCAAATCCGACGTTGATCTTCACAGTACTGGTATCGACCGCATACGACTGTGTGCAGTATACCACAACATCATTCCAAATGGCTATGGATATGAGACCCAGAAATATGAACCCCAGGAGCATAATGGTTCCATACTGCTCAGTAGCTGGGAGAGGGACAAGATACACAAGCCCAACTGAGAACAGGAGCAATGCTGCGGCTAGTATACCGGCGCTAAAGGCTGCAGGAATGAGAGTAGGCTTTACTACCAATGGGGTTTCTGAAGGCAACGAAAGAAGTACTACTGAAACCTTTTAACGGTTCACGTCTTAAAAGAACACCAGCACTAATCGGTATATGGTCAATGCTCTGGTAGAACTATTTCTTAACACTCCGGCACCATATCTCCTGATGTTCTATGTCATCGTCTACAGGCACGACCTCGGCCGTTATCACCACCCATTCAGGGACCATGATACTCCTCGGGATTGGGTGCTTGTCTTCAGGAAGATAGGTGTAGTCCCCAAAGACCAGCCAGCACAAGCATACGGCACTGACGCATTGAAGATCTTCCCCGTTGTATTCCTTGGTCTGTTCATTTGGTGGCTAGGACCATTCTTGGCATTCGGAGTCTGGTATCAGGCCATAGTTGCCCAGCTGCTATCGGCTATAGTGCTAATGTCAGCCATAACTCGTTCTCTAGGGCCATCTGCCAACATTGCTCGGCGTGACCATATGAGATATCCGAGACTCGGCTCGAGAGTGTTGCATCTTAGGGGAGACACTGAGCCAGGTGAAAAATATGACTGATAGCAAGGGCTCAAGAGAGCCAATCCGCTTCTTCAACGTAAGTCAGAAAGACGCCCACTTAATGTCGATGCCAAAGTACCCAACTGAGCAATCACTCATAGGCGAGCTGATCTATGCAATAGAGAAAGCCGCTCCCAAAGCAGCCTGGGTGCAATTCTCATTCGTTCAGAAAGATCTTACGGCAGAGCTCACAAACCTCAAGCTTGGCATGCAATCCTTCAAAGCCATGGCAGAAACCCCAGTAGAAAAGCTGGACTACGATGGAAACCCCTATCAAGTGAAACACAAAGAGCTTGGAACCGACTTCTATCGACAAGCCGAAGCAAGGATGGGAAAGATAGACACAGCGGCTCCCCTCCCAAAGATACTCATGGCGATACAGGGAATGTGGATAGGAGACGAATCCAACATCTATGACCTTCCATTCTCCCACTGCTACGATGAGATAGACCACCTAGACGAATTCGTGTATAAAGATCCAAGAATGCTGATAGAACTTATAGAACGAAGAATGGTCACCGACATAACCCCTTATTTCAGAAAATACGGAAACTCGAGACTTGAATCCCCATCATTCATAATCACGCCTGAAGAACTTCCTACATTCATACACTTCCCAACCCCTCCGTCATCGAAAGCCATATCAAGCATCAACTGGGGAATGACGGCTGGATCCATAGAAGTAGGCAAAGCCTGGACAGAAGAGGAAGCAAAACCCCAGGAGATCTCACAAATAATGGAAGCTGTAACCCTCCCTAAGCTCGAAGAACCCCTCTCGAAGGAGGCCGCCCCCAGACTGAAGCACCTGTACTCCTCGGTGCAAAGGACATTCGAAATACTCTACGAAAACGGGTCGACAAAACTCGTCCTCACATCGAAATCCGACGCCGACATGTTCCAATACAAGAGCCACCTGGAGTCGATGTACGGTCCCGTCGACCTTACGCCAGCAGAGAAGGTCCCGAATATGGTATACAGATTACCGGTGATAAAAGGAATCCTGGCAGAGCCCATGCCCCACGGAAAGAGTACTGACACCCCCACCCTGAAGACCGAATACAGTATATTCCCCGTTGAGGCCCCCATTAACGAGCCCGCCGCCCTCCCTCAGCCGGCCGGACCGACACTGCTGTCAGAGAAGAAGGACGAACCGGAACCGTCCCAGCCCGCTCAAATCTGATTCCCGTTTTAAGCACCTCCAGCCTCACTACACGTGCCGGAAGCGCTTGATGTCGACGACCTTAGAGGGCATGCATATGTCATAGGTGCAAGCCTTGAGTACAACGAACCCATAATCTACAAGAAGAACGGTGTAGTGAACATAGGAAAGATTGGCGAAGTTGTTGACAGTTACTACGACTCGCCCGAAATTCAAGGAGAACAAAGAACTTCAGACATCGAAGTGGTGACATTTGACAGGATTACGTACGAAGTGGCATGGCGCCCGATACAATACGTTTATCGGCATAGGTACGACGGAAAGATGCTCAGGTTCGGGCTCGAGTCAGGAAGAGAGGTGACAGTTACCCCCGACCATTCTCTTTTCGTCCTGAAGGATGGCAAGATAACCGATGTCCATTCTGAAGAAATCAAGCCTGGAGACTTCGTAGTTGGCACTAGGAGGATACCCGCAGATGCCACAAAAAACGTATCGATAGACCTGGCCAAGATCGGATACCACAGCAAGGCCGATCATCTCCCTCTGAAGCTAGAGATAGATGAGGAGTTCGCAAGACTGCTAGGATACTACACAGCCGAAGGCAGCGCAACAATGCGAACACACCCACCGAAACAGAGCTATTCTCTTGTGTTTCACTTCGGGCCGGGAGACGAGATCATAATCAAAGACACGGTGTCGATATTACGAAAGAGGTTCGGCGCCAAAGTGGTGGTGGAAAACGAGAAAGGCAGTAAGGGTGTGCGAGTGAGGACTTCGAACAAGATGGCGTGTCAAATCATTTCGAAGTTGGTTGGGAGAGGTGCAAGCAACAAAGTAGTGCCAGAAGCTATCTTGAACTCCCCGCTGGCTGTGCGCGACGCGTTCTATGAGGCGTGGGTGAAAGGCGACTGTAACACTACTATTTCCAGAGATTTGGCTAATGGGGTGTCGTACATGTTGCTGATGGAAGGTTGCATTGACACCATATTTCAGCGCAAATTGTCGAAGAGTATGATAGGAGACAGGATTGTGCAGTCCCGTCATCCGATATTCAGTGTGTCGTTTCCACGCGCCAAAGAGATCAAAACAGGTAGTTGGAGACGCGACCGGGTCGGTGGTAATTTTCGTTACCCAGCTTCACAGCTTCCCAATCCTCTTGTTAACGTCTACAAGAGTACCCCCACCCTGCAAAATCTCCATAGCTACATTAACCAGAGAGCACTAGACCTCATGCAACGTCGTCTCTCCAGTGGACTGTCAACTTCATACTGGTCCCGAGAAGAGAAGAAACAGATGCGGAAAGCTGCACGTGAGCTAGAGGATGTTAACCGCATCACAAAATCCTCTCTCACCTTCTTCAAAGTCAGAACGGTAACGGAAACAAAGTCAAGCTCTTCCTTTGTGTACGACTTGTCGGTAGATGGAAACGAGAACTTTCTTGCGGGGTTTGGAGGGGTTCTATGCAAAAATACCAGAAGTGGCAAGACTAATGCTCTTCTGTATACGATGGATTACCTCTCCAACGAGTCCGTTCAGAAGCGCCTCCCGACGGCGGTCGTCTTCATCGACCCCCACGGAGAGGCGTCCTTCGACCTGGCCACCAGGGTTAAGGACATCAAGAAGTTGTTCATCTTTGACCCAACATATGTCTCTTTTGGCCTGAACCCTCTGGAACTCCCATCATACAAGACAAAAGAAGAGAAGTCATTCCTGATACAGACCCAAGTATCTGAGCTTGCCACGATTCTGAAGGATTTGTTCGGTTCTGATGTCGAAAATAGTCCGCGATTGGTTTGGATTTTCCGTTCGTGCTTGTACTTTCTGTACGCAACCTCTGACGAGGCCCCAACATTCGCCGACCTCTATGCCCTTCTCTCAGACATGATAGCAAGAGATGCTGACGAGCTACAAGATATGCTCAGAAGTGTAGGAATAGAGGACGAACTCATCTCGAAGACCATCGAAGCTATCACCAAGCTCGAATCGGCCGCTTTTACGGCCGTACTCAACAGGATATCCAACTTCGTGATGCCTCCCGACAGTTTGACATCACGTACTTTTTGCGTTAGAAAAAGTACCTTGCCATTCGAAGAGATGATGAAGCCAGGAGTAGTCACGATATTCAGGCTCTCGAAGTTCCATCTTCCTAACGACTTCAGAGTGATGATTACCAACACACTTCTCCTCAAGTTCTATTTCATGATTCAGAAACGTGCACGAGACGCAGAGAGAGATGGCGGTCCGATGGTTCCTAACAACCTAATTTTGACTATTGACGAATTCCAGAACATAGGAAGCCTGGATACTATCGACTCGGTCCTCAGCGAGGCCGCGAAGTACGGGTTGTATCTGATAATGGCGCACCAGAATACCGCCCAGTTGAGGGAGGAGTTGTTCGAAACCATAATGGGTAATGTGGGGCTTGTGATGTCGTTCAGGGTGGGTCCCGATGATGCGCACAAACTTGCAAAATTGATGGATCCGAGCAAGGGGAAGGAGATTGAGACGATATTGCCGAGGCTCCCGAACTGGGTCTGCCTTGTGAGGAAGAACCCGGTGGGCGGGCGAGGGCTGTCCAACGTGATGAGAATCCAGTTCCCGAAGGTCCATGAGCCCGTGAGGACTGTCAACGAGGTCACCGATCACATGAAGAATGTCATGAACCCTGCTTATGGTAATGCAGTTCAGGATCTGAAACCGATCTATAAGGACAAGCTAGAGGAACTCCGCCGAGCCGAGGGGATGCCGCTTGTCAGCCCGCTGCAATGGGGGATAATGACGAAGCTCTTCGTCCAGCACGAGGTCACACACACGGAGATGGTCCATCAGCTCTACAATGAGAACTACTGGGATGGCTCGGTAGTCCAGGGTGGGCTTACTAACTTGCAACAGTTAGGGTACATATCCGGCATGGTGACTACTGATCCTGACAAGCGGGGAGGCGGTTGGAATATCCTCCAGAAGCAGAACAGGGGGGAGATGCCGATAATGAAGCCGGGTCCGAAGTCGCAGGACGAGATGGACAGGTCAAGGGAGATCATATACCATCTCAGCGAGGACGCGAAGAACAAGTTCTTCAGGACTCTGCCTCACGGCCGGCGTGGCGGTGGCAAGCTCCATCAACTGATGATGAATGTCCTGCTCAATGAGTACTGGCAGGGCGGTAGCTGGGTGACGGTGGACACTGGGGACCAGGCTGGGGAGAAGGCTGACCTGTTGGTGTTCTCCCCCAAGGAGAAGATAGAACGCAACAAGAGAGCTGTTGACCCCCTTAACTGGGATAAGTCACCATTCGCCGTGGAGATCGAGACCTACCCGGAGAAAAGCCAGCAGCAGGTACGGCACAACCTCGAGAAGAACGCGAAGAAGGGGTACAAGAAGATCATGTTTGTCGTCAGCAGTCCTGAGCACAGGGTACAGGTTGACAAGATTCTGCGTGACATGGGGTACCAATATGAGCTCAAGACCCTCAACATCTACGAGGACCCAGAGACTTACAAGAAGTATCTCAGCGAGGAGATGAAGTATTTCGGAGAAGAAGGCGGTGCCGAGTACTCGGAAGCAGCTACATGGAAACCTCCGGAGAAGGTAGTAGTTCAGGGTCCACCAAAGAGGACCGAAGCGCTTGACGCTATAGAGGCTGTTATCTCCGCTGTCACGATGGCGGTCGAAGCTGGGGATATACAAACTGCTCTGAGGGAGATGATGAAGGCGGCAGATATTTTGGGCCCTCTCGACGTTGATGATACTCCAGAAGCCCAGGCTGTGAGGGCCAGGTGGAAGGAGTTCGGAGCCTCGAAAGTCTACATGACACCAGCATTGAGGGATGCGTTAATTCACAAACAGCCGGAGAAGCATGAGCCTGCAATTGAGCCACCCACCCCAATCCAAACAAATAAAATCGAACCTGATAAGACACAATCAGATATTATTGCACCAGAATCGCCAAACGGGGTTCAAAACGCGCCTCTTTTAAACAACGGGGCAGTTTTATCGCCAGAAGAATTGGCTCGCCAGACAGAAGAGAAAGACAAGGCATTCAGGATAGAGATCCTCCAGCAGCTGGCCAGGACACCAAATGTCCCCATGTACAAGCTTTCGAAGATGTTGAGCACCTCGGAAAAGAGACTCGTCAAACACCTCCAATACCTCGAGTCCAAGGGCTCGGTCGTCCAATCCGGTGGAGTGTGGCGGCTGGCAGAACGGGCAACGTCATAGAGTAAGTCTGCAGAGCGCCTGGCGATTAGTTACACAACAACTGATATTGCACTAAGCAGCCAGTGCACTCAGGTCATTAGAACTGGGGGCTTGCCTGAACGGCTGGACCTCTATCGACTCGAACCTTAACGACGCGTATAGGTTCCTTTCTGTCCAAATCAAAGACATTTCCAGTGGTACATCAGATCTTTCCTGGGATTCTTGCAGCTTCGCTTCCCATCCGTCTCCCTCCCCCTGGAGCTCAACCGATTTGACCCCCTCAGCCCCAATCCTAGCCACAGGGGGTTTCCCTATCCTCCGGATCAACACCTTGGCCACTTTTTCCAAGACCCCCTCATCGAAGTTCTGGCTTGTCGCCGACATTGGGTATATACTTAACTCCACCTTCGTTGCGTCTAGCAGGATCTCCCCAACAAGGGGCACCACACCATCAGAGGAAGTAACATGTTTACGCCCCGTCTTGCTGTCTACTACCAACAAGGCAGGGGTGTCTCCAAGATAGGCAAGCCAGAGCCTCAAGGCTTCGGTGAACGCCTCGTTCTGGAATCCTCTGAGCTTCCCGGAGCTGCCGTCCTTGACCACCCTTTGTACGGCGTCTAACAAACTCTTGTTAACACGGATCGTCGTCTTGACCTCAACATCGTCAACCGCTGATTGCATAACCGGCTGCTCGGGTTGGACGGCAGGCGGTTGGGCCACCTGGGCCGGCGGATGTGCTTCTGACACGGAAAACAATATCCCCTTATGATTTAACGATGGAGTAGTTGACGTCCAATTCCTCCAACTGGAGATGGCACTATCAGATGCTGGACCATTTATGCCTATCTCGACCGACTGAGTTGATGATGGCATGATTGTCATAACTCCTTATATAGAAACAGGAGCTAACTTATCCGTCGTTCGCGACAAAAATAGTACGTTATGCCTAGTGGTATCTAAAATAAACCTAGCTTCTTGCTGGGTTATTCGACGTCCAAACCATTGGACGCCCACTTTTTGAGCTTCCTTGCTCATATCGAGATACTCTTGGCTGTCGTACTATCGCATACGCCTTTGCCCCGGATTAGCAACAATCCAAATTACCCGGGCTACGAAGAGACCTGGTCTAGTACCGAGACATCGGTACCATGCTGGAGCCTCACCTTCCAGCAGCAACTGCCAAACTAAGGCAGATGCGATCAGAGGATACGCAATATTTGAGCCACTTATCGGCTCCTGATGACTCCCAGAACACGGAGTCGACATTAACCAGCCACAACCGTTGGCCGAAACTTTGCAGGTAACCCTGCAGTCTTTGACAGCCAATTGACGACTAAGATTGTGGCGATCTGGTATACACAACAACGGGCACCCAGGAAAAAGACGATGGACACCTGGTATATGCCCTTGATTTGCAGACCGGAAGAACACACCCAGGAGACGACAGCTTGCCCTATGACGGCAAGGTTCTTACCTGGTCTGCACGAACGCATGCTCTTCGACATACAACCAGAACTAGTGGAAAGTTTGGGATGTTGGGACGGAATTAGAAAATGGGGACCTCATATAGGGCGCGCACCCTATACGCAGCGACTTTGGGAAAGTAGTCGTCCCTCCCGTCGTGCGCCCAACGTCCAAACCCACAAACAGTATCTGGTATGTGCCGATTAAGTGTCGAAAGACACTAGCATGCATCCTGATAGCAATAGACCCGGTTCCCCAAGCTGAGAGCCCTGTATTTTCACAAGGCTATGATCCGCCGGGTCCTTTGCTCAGAAACTTATGATCATTGACGGAGCACAACCTGCCAAGTCGGCCACTTTTGCCGTAGATGCAGTATCATCACCGTTGCGCTCCTTGGTGAGGGAACCGCCCCCCACTTACCTTTTTGCTTATCTCTGATGACAGCCTACTGTCCCGAGGCTCTAGGAGCAAGACCGAGAGACTCTGACTTCCGTGCATTATCTCGCCTGGAAGCAGTAACCGAGTTCCTAATACCAAAGTCCGTGCATTGGCCTGGCCCTGCTGAGCTACCCGCCCCATAATAGCGGGAGCATTGGAAGGCAGGAGCCTACTGACCATCAGGCGGGCTTCCGGTTGTTAAGAACTCAGGAGCATGTAATGCCGCATGCAGAGACCATAACTCAAAGGAGTTGAGAACCATGAACATAAAAACAATGTGCATAGTTATGTGTGTTGTGTCTGCATCCACTGCAGCAATTGCCATCTTCATGATGGTACATGGATACCCACATCCACCGGGCTTTTTGCCACCAATTCGTGCATTCGCGTCATCTAGGAACGTGGTGTAGGATGAGAGCAACAACTACACTGGCAATAGTTGCAGTAGCTGCGGTCATCGCTCTGTCGGTGCTGTTCGCAATGTCAACAACATTCAGCTACACCAGTAGTAACACAGTCACTAAAGGAAATACTATCACCACAACCTATTGGTCAGTGGCATCCTCAGTGCCAACTATCACCAACTCAGCAGTATCTATCAGGGCGCCAATTACTGTAATCACACCAAACGAGATGACAACCTTGGTAGTCATAGCGTTAGTGACAGGATTGGGCTTTCTCATTGGCCGGCATTTGGGACTACACCTCACACAGACTCGTTCGCCCCAGGCGATCACTTAGGCACCATACAAGGTACAATAAGTGCAGCATAGGAAAGGCGGATCTAACCAATCTGGCTTTTCCTACTCCTGTTCTGATGGAGTCAATCCGCTCAAAACCTCTAGTCCAGAAATGGATTACTCTCGAAAGGGAGATGACTCCACATGAGGTTGTGAAGCTGGAAGTCGGTTGCAGAGACAATCCTGTAACAACCGACTCAAAATAAGCCATTCAAATCACGAAACAGTCCTGACAGCAGAGCGGCAGGACGCCGCTCCACCGCCGGACCCCGACGCTGCTTAGAACAGCGTCCATTGCATACCTTTGCCGGGTATGCAACTTTGTAAAAGGGGTTTGGATATATAAGCTATGCGCTCATTTAGTAGGTGCAGGGCTTCAAAAGTGTGGAGAGCACGGCTTCTGTGTAGCAGCTGTCACGTCTGTCACTGAGATGGAGGGCGACGCCAACTGGGTTGAAAGGAGGTGGTACTTTGGCGTCAGTACAACCACGTATGTCGGAACTCCACAAGGAGTTCAGAGCTGCCTACGACGACCGGGACTACATGCCGGGGACATTCATGTTCTCGACAACGGAGGTGGACTCGGAGTGAGCGGGCTGGTCGAGGTAGCGAGCCCAACAAAGGGACTGTCAGAGTACTACGACGAAGGCTCTGGGGTCTTCATCGGCGTCGGCGTTCCCAGCGACAACGCGGAAAGCTGGTAGATAGTGCCGTTGGACATTATCTCCCAGGTGCTAGAGCCGCACGTTGGACTCGAAGAAGCCGAGGACGTCATCAATGCAGTGTGGGAAGACCCCACGGCATATTGTGAGTCTGCAGTCGAATGGGCTGAATGCGTCCTTGAAGACGCAGACTACCGTGCCAAAACGTCTTCAGCGGCACTGAAGTGGCTGGCTAATCTCAATTAGCCACCATCCACTTTCTGACCAAGTCATTGTCTCCAAACCAGCCCACTATGCCTCGAGAGAGGGAGACTTGGCTCGCTGGTGTGAGAGCAATCCCGCCCAAATGCTCCTGATAGCCCAGGAGACGGGGTGGAACGGGTTCGAGAAGCCCGGAATGATCGCATCCTGTATGGCGGCCTCCATTGTGAGTTGCCTGGCCCGGGTGCTGGACGAAATCCTCGTCAGACGCAAGAAAGCCTTCTGAAGGCGACAAACTTGGACGAAAACAAATGTGCACGAGACGCAAACTGGCATGGACCAATACTAGAAGACCCTAACCTCATCATAGAGGTAAAGCAGACCAGGGTTGAACAGGTTGGTCCATGCCACTACTGTAGTTCCTTCAGCGGAACTCAGGCAGAGCTGTCTAGGCACTACCAGGGAATCGGAATGCCGCAGTGTACATACTATCAGAACTCTGCGTTCTTAAGTGTGAGCACGCGGTCCCGGCCTGGAGACGACTAGGACAGCACCAACCCAAGCCCTGGCCTACAAGCTAGGGCCGTTTATGGTAATCACACGGCTCCATATTTTCACACCGTTCATGTGTGGAGCGAAGCGGCTGGTATCCGCATCTTCTGCTTACGTTAGCAGATCTCTACCCCAAATCCTGGATAGGTTACGGCTTTCCAACTAGAGCTCAAGGGAGCCGCATAAAACTCAGACCTTGAAACAAGAAGCTCTCCGCAGCCGCCCCATCCCTACACGGGTGGCATAGGTCTCAGCAGCCAAAGAGTATGAGGCTGCGCAGGTCTAGCGAACCAAATCGCAACGACCGGGAGATGTGGGTTGCCAGAAGGGCATCCCGGTCTTACGCTAAAATGAAAACCTACTTCGGTATACTGCCGTAAATCAGTCCCTAAGAAGTTCCTGGTTGGCATCAGGAGCAGAGGCAATTATTGCCCGGACCGCCCGCTAGGGCTATTCGTTATTGTGGGTATGTCAAATACCAAACCGACGGAAAACATCGCTGGGATGACCGCCAATTTTGAGAACGGCGGTCTTGCTCAGGGAAAGGTGGGTGACTACTACTTCCACATCCATCACGGCGTCCTCGTCGAGCGGCTCACCGAACCACTCGAGAACAGGATCGCCTACATAAAGGCCAACAAGCCTGCCAATGAGATCGCAACCAGATTGCGGCTCATCAGACCGGCAGTAGGAGTAGAACAGATCTTCAAGGCCTACGACGAGGTAATGGTACCTGCCTGGAAGACCTACAGCGAGGCAAAGGCATCTGCCGGGAAGACCTACTACGAGGTAAGGGCATCTGCCTGGAAGACCTACGACGAGGCAACGGCATCTGCCTGGAAGACCTACGACGAGGCAACGGCATCTGCCTGGAAGACCTACAGCAAGGCAAGGGCATCTGCCTGGAAGACCTACTACGAGGTAAGGGCATCTGCCTGGAAGACCTACGACGAGGCAACGGCATCTGCCTGGAAGACCTTCAACGAGGCGGTGGCATCTGCCGAGAAGACCTACGACGCGGCGGTAGCACCTGCCAGGAAGGCCTTCAACGAGGCGGTGGAGGCGCTGCATGCTGAGCAGTGCCCCAACTGTCCATGGAATGGGGAGACAATCTTCCCATAGGACCTGCTCTGGCCCCAATTCATTGGGGCCTTTTTTGATTGATACGTAATCCAAGCGCCTATGATGCCCTGGTCTAGCACCCAGGCCTGAGGCAATTATCGCTGCTGATAGTGTAACAGCTACCAGCGTGGGCTGAGCTCAGCTCACAATAGTGGGTGTCATATGCAAACTCAGTTGCAGCACCAGACGAGCCCCCGTGTAGGGAGCATAAGTGCGGCTTCATCCGCATCCCCCGCTGACAACAGCGGTCTCCTGCCACCAAAGCTGACATATGAATATCGGTGGCCACGGGTGGTCAAGCAGATCACCTGGTACGACTCGACCGACTACTATCCGGAGGACAGAATCGCAACCTCCGCAAAACCATCGCCTCAGTTCGTCGGCGGCTATATGCTGCTGGTGAATGACAACAAGGAGGAGTGAGAATAGTCTTGTGTGAACTTCTCACAATCGAAATGGAAGACATGGCAACATCATTCCTCCGACGGGTGTACTCCTACGGTGACTACGTGGGTGTGCCTCGCCGCGACAAGGAAGGCAAGGAGACGCGCATCTCCGATGTCTGCGATGCCCTCTGGGCCAGAGGTCTCCTAGTAAGGGACGTCGAGGATCCAGAGTATCTGTACTACAACCTCTCGGAAGGCGGCAGGAAGGTCGTCGAGACCATCGGCGCGTTTCCGAAGGCAGTCGAAGCCATGTGTGATAAGCTCTGGTTCGACTGTCCGGACCAGCCAACTGCCACAATCCGAGCAACATACCAGTGCGCCGTGAAGTCATGCAGAGCCAAGTTCTCCACCATTAATGAGCTCAAGGGCCACTACAGCAACGAATCATACCAAGACGACGGCAGCTTCAACTTCACAGAGAAGAGCCCAGAGCACAACGCGTTCCGGAAAGCCTGGATCGGCGTCATTGATGCCTATCAGTACGGGACGCACCCGCTCGCCAAGGAACACAAAGACCACTTTGCCCCATGGAACGGACCATACGCCCAGTATCGTCGCTACAACCGCATAGGTGCTCCAATCTGCCAATGGTGCTCGATGGGAATCCATGAGCATGGCGCAGAGGAACGCGGCGGCAATGATTGCAAAGTCATCCTAATCGAAGGTGGGCAATGCAATTGTTGGTGGGGATATCGGAGGGACTAGATATGGACCAAACACAACCATTTCCATACAGAACGACGAAGACTGACCCTGATGATTTGGAGTTTTGGCTTCGGCCAACAGATCCAGATCTTGGCAGAGCCTTCCTCAGACGCGCTGCGTTTGCCTATCAGTACAGTATATCACCATACGAAGACCTACTCATGGCAGCCGTCGAAGCAAAGACAATCGCAGAAAAAGCGAAGCCACTCAGCGAAGAACAGATCCACATGACCAAGGTCGCAACATGCCTCCTCAAGTTGGCGGACGCCGTCTTCGATGATTGGGGATGTGACCATTGGTCCCCCCTTGTTGATGACGACGGGATGCCATACCTGGAAGCAACATACCAGGAGGTAACATAGAATGCGTCTCTTCACACACACAATCTTCTCATGGGGTGTAGGCTTGCTGCTCTTCCACATCATAGAAGTGCGGTTTGATCCTCTTCTCATGCTATGTTACGGTCAGTTCTTGTGGGCATACATGTTTGCTGTTTCTTGGCTTGGAAATCATATGATCGACAAGCTAGGGCACGGCATCACCCCGCAGGGATACCCGAAGCGCCTCCCACGCACCCACTCTGTCTTCACAGCCCCAATCTGGGGAGTCCTAGCAACTATCATAGTGATACTAGCAGCATCACAAATTCCGTTCTTCTACGTCCCCTTCTACTGGCAGGGTGTTGTTATGATCGGGGTTTTCGTAGCATACTCTCACCTCTTCCTTGACTCATTGACAATGGCCGGCGTCTACTTCACAACAAATCGCATCGACCTCATGCACCTTAGCTGGGACAGCCCAGTTGGCAATGGGCTTGCCATACTGGCTGGTTTTGCGGCCATCTACGTGGTGTTCTTCCAGCCATCTCTGATGCATACGCTGATTTCAATGGGGTAAGTACATTGGAATACACAGAGCCAATAGCAAAGGAGCTTGAGACTTATGCCCATGGTCTCGAGTGCAACGCAGAGATTTCAACAACTGAAAAACAGCATGCCTACAGAAAAGCTGGCCGGGCTTATACACTAGCCAGCCTCTACGACGATGCAAAGCGCATGGAAGAAAAGGCAGTATCACTGAGTGCCCTGTAGGGCACCTTCCCCCCTTTGGCCCCAATGGCTCACCTCCACGTGGTGGGGCCGGACTCTTCGCAAGCAGAGACAGCCTGAATTGACAGGCATTACGAGCCAACAATATACCCCTCAGCGTTCTGAGAGGACGTTGAGACGTTATTGCTTGCTCCGGTAAGAGGAGCAGCATTGGCAGTGCGCACACGCGCATGCGGCAATCATACGCAGCCAAGAGAGATTCTTGCGTAGACGCCGAGGCCAGGCATAGTCAGATTAGTAGCGCCCAGGTCGATAATTCCTCCTGGTGACATTGTCTGACAAGTCCATCGGCCTGCGAGCGTCCGCAACGGGATTGTCTCCCGCAGATTCCTCCGCTGTATGGAGAACGCCAGCCAACAATATCTCTTACCTTCGCCAGCTCCTGGCTAGAGCAGGTCGTCGTAACCGAACTTGTCTGAAAGCTAACGGATACCACAAGCGCCACTCCAACACCATACATTGGGTGGAGTACAGAGAAAACAGGCGCCCAAGCAAGATGACAAGTAGCCCAGGTTGTTCGATTGGTCTCGAACGACAGCTAGTCCTAGGCTAGCAGCTAAACCCCTTTGCCTGACCATTAAGATGCTCGTTGAAGCCGGCTTCTTGACTGGCTGCGCCCTTCTTTCAGTGGCAACAGCAGCCAAGCAACGAGCATCTCAAAGGCAATTCCTTCAGAAAGGGGTACCAAATCCGGTACTGGATTGCAAATAATCGCAAGCTTCGATGTGCACCATTTTCGTAGCATATCATAGCTTCCACACAGCTAGTCACTGTGAGACCAACGAGGTTATCTTGTAATCTGCTTTCCGGTTTGGTCGAATCAACATACATAGAACGTATGACATTGTCGAACACGCGTCCAAAGTTACCTGCAAGATCCCCGTTGGAATCCAATCAACGGGTCCGGCTTCAATAAAAAAGTGGGGCAACCTTCTACCATTCGGAGGGGCCACATATTGCAGGGTTCACCTTCTGGACAAGCCGCTCGTGGTGTCATACTTACTTTCAGAACTACTAGTAGGAAGAGGGCTGGAGAGGTCTCCTGGGTTATTGCTCCCAGGGTTCTCCAGAACCCCCACGCCGTAATCTGACGGGCGAAAGCCCGGCCTCCCCGACTAGGAAAACCTAGCGGGAGCGAGGTAAAGAAAGTGAGTGCAAGTTCACTTCCAAATACGGGTGCCTCAGCGGAGGCATCAAATAGCTTCACTACCACAAGTAGTGATTCCCCTCAGTATGTCCTGGTACAGGACATCTGTAATGCAGCAAGCAAGCACTTCAATGCACTCGATTCTGGCAACGACATCTCCGTCTCGGTTGCAGTGAAGGGCTGGGACTTTCAGAGGGAAGAGAAGGCAATAATGGCTGTAGTTGAGAGCGGCCAAGCCGATATCAACGCAGCGATGGCCACTCTGGAAGCCCTGAGAAATGCCGGCGTCGTGATGTCTGGCACTGACGGTGGGAAGGGAATGAGGGCGGAAGACGCCTTTCAGCGCGCCCTTGTGGATGCTGGTCTGCAGACATACTGCAGATACAACACACGCAAGCGTGATGAAAGTGGGCTGTCAGCCTACATCGATGTCCACATACTCGACCACGCGTTCGCTATGGTCGTTACTGACAGTACGACCAACCGCAGTGAACCGGCACTAGTCTACCTCCCAGGGAGCACTGTAGTCTTCGAGCTGAAGTACGTCAGACGCAGCTGCGTCGGCGAAGAACTCGAAGAAAGGCTCAGAGCAGCACAGGAGCAAGCAGAAGACGAAGGGTACCTAGCAAAAGCGTCAACGACACTCCTTGTCTATGGCAACGACCTCGGGTTCACCTACAAGGTACTCGACATCGAGTCGAAGCGGGCCTCTATTGGTGCGAGGATCAGTGCACAAGTGAGAGAGAGGCACAACCAACGCTGGACACACAATCACACCAATGGCTCTCCTTACGAAGAGGTAGAAGCACTAGTCATAAAGCGAGAATTCGCCCAGAAGCGCAAGAACAATCGCCGCGACTCGGGCTCGCTTTATACAACACATGGAGGCTATTCTAGATGAGCTTCCAATACACCATCCCAGCCGAAGTCAGACAAACTCTCGGCGTAGGCCCCGAGCCAGTTCTTCAGAAGAATGACGGGTGCCCATGGAAATTGACCCCTAAGGAATACGCCCTGATGGCTGCTGATGCAAAACATGACCAAGAAACGGAAGCGAGGGGTAGAAGAGAGAGGGCCAGGCGAGAAGCCGAGTTTCTCAGGGTCCACAAGTGTGAACCCAAGTTGTTAGACCCGAATACATGCCTATGGTGTAGCAAATCTATGCCGCTTCCTCCAAGCAAGAGCGAACGCCTAAGAGCAATCCAGGCATCAAATATGAAATCGTCGGGTAGGAGGTCGGCCTACTACGACGCCATACTCAGGAGTGACAAGAGATGACAAGTCCCAAGAACACAACAAGGGTAATTGAGCTCCCGCCAGAGATAATCACCATCCTGGCACAGGTAAATGACATCTCCGTCAGGACCACAGGGATACCTGCGTACATCACCGGCGGATTTGTACGTGACCACCTCTTGGGGATTGGAGACTACCACGACATCGATGTCAGCGTCCCGGACGCAGATGCCGTGTTCAAGCTCGCCAATTTGAAGTTCGTGCCTTCCGGCGAAAGCAAGACAGAGTTCGGTGTCCAGTCAGTGTTCGTTCCGCTTGGTAGCGGGGTGACCGGCAGGCTCGACATCGTACAGCTAAGGTCGGAAGCATATAGGGCTGACTCCAGGAAACCAACAATCAAGCCAACCACTGACATCATCTTCGACCTCTCTAGGCGCGACTTCACACGCAATGCCATCGCGTGGAAGCTGGTCTCCTTCAATAATGCCAGTGTTACGGTCGAGGAAATCGACCCATTCAACGGCATAGGCGACTTGCTCTACTACAAGGTAATCAAGGCGGTTGGCGACCCAAACGAGCGCTTCTTCGAGGATCCCCTGAGGATCATGAGAGCCGTACGGTTTGCCACCAAACTTGACAACGTCGTCATCGACATCAACACACAGAAGTCTATCACCAGCAATGTCAATCGCCTACAGGATGGCGGACCAGTATCCAGAGAAAGGATTGTCGACGAGCTTACCAAGATCCTCGTCCTGCCAAATGCAGGCAAGGGTGTCAAAATGCTCTTCGACCTCGGGATACTCCAATTCCTCATCCCGGAGTTTGCCGAAGCTGGAAACATCCGGCATGACAACCGCGGGGGGCACCATGGCGAAACAATCATAGAGCATACCGCCGAGGCGGTATCACGAATAGCTCCAGAACCAACCCTGAGAATAGCCGCTCTCTTACACGACGTCGGCAAAACCAGTGTCTACAGTTCAGTCGACGGAAAGAAGCACTTCTTCGTCAAAGACCCCGAAACGGGAAGAACAGTTGGGCATGAGTCCGTCTCAGCAGAAGTAGCTGCTAGACGCCTCAAAGAACTGAAGTTCCCAAGCAGCATTGTGCGTGAAGTGACCACACTGGTCAAGTTCCACATGAGGCTGCATATGGTCAGCAAGGACAGCGACGAGTCGAAACGCAAGTCTATGGCAAAGGTCTACATCTCTCTCAGGAGAGACGCCAACCTCATAGACAAGCTCATCAAGCTCGGCGAAGCTGATTCGGGACAGTCTTATGCGTACTTCAGCGAACTCCTCAACGAATACTCACATGTCAAGCTTGTCAATGGGCTGGACATACTCGCAATCGAGCCAGGTCTTGACACCACCAATCCAAAGGTCCTTGAAAGAGCACTCAGAGAGACACAGGTACAGCAGTTGAGCAGAGGTTGGACGTTTCCAAAGCTCGTCGGCGTCATGAAGAACAACATCAACAATGCCAAGAAGCCATCCGATGATGCAAGAAAGAGTACTGTAATTGAGGCAAAGGTGGAACAATGACATCAGAATTCGACAATCTCTACGAAATCTTCAAGAAGGCCGAAACCAATTCTAGCCTAGTACCTCTCGCGATATGGCTTGCAGACATATGCATCCCGCAGGCTGATAAGAAGTATGCCAGCAAGTTATCATTCGAGGAGTACGTCAATTGGATGAACAGCTGGGACAAGAAGCGGTCAGACCTGTGGAAGAAGTATGACTACCTCTGCGGGCCAGTTCATCATGGTCTAGCTCATGGCCTAGGCCGCGACGACCCACTTGGAGACCATAAAGTGTTGAGCACAGGAACACAGCAACTCATCATCCTCATCAAGGACCTCCTAACGGGGCATCTACCTCTCAATGCTGGAGAACTGCCTCCTGACGGATACTATCGTTGGGAATACATCCTCAAGGAGTTTCCTGACGCGAAGTTGAAGCTCAAGAGCCTAATGGCAGGAGCCAAGATATGAATACCACAAGCGGCGAACTGATACAGTTCGAAGCTTCTGACGGCCTCATTCTCACAGGATTCCTAGCAAAATCAAAGTATCCTAATGAGACCGTTGTGGTTCATGTCCATGGATTTGGAGGCAACTTCGCAAGCTTTAGCAGTCTCTTCAGGATCTATGGGAGGGCACTCAAGCAGGGGTTCAGTCTGTTCACCATCAACACCAGAGGGGCGGGTCTCAAGACTCGGTTCAGATCAGACAACAAGAGCTTCACAATAGGAAGCTCCAACGAGGTGTTCGAAGACTGTGTCAAAGACATCTCAGGAGCAATCTTGGCGGTAAAGCGACTTGGATTTGAGCGGGTGATACTCTCGGGGCATTCAACGGGATGCCAGAAAGTCACCTATTACCAGTCACTTACACAAAACGAGTCGGTGAAAGGCCTCATACTGCTGGCACCAACCGACGACTACAACGCCAACAAGAAAGACTTGGGGGTTAAATTCGACGCAGCAGCAAGTCTGGCGAAGTCGATGGTAGCTCTTGGAATGGGCCACCAGCCTATGCCTGAAGAGACAGGTGTTCACTTCATGTCAGCAATGCGATTCAACAGCGTTGCCAATCTGGAGAACCCCGAAGCTAACATCTTCAACTACGAGGCACCCAAGCTCAACATTTACTCCAAGGTCGAAGTTCCTGTCCTCGCCGTCTTCGGAGGGCAAGAGCAGTACAGGACCAAACCTGTCAAACAATACATCCAAAAACTCTACAAAGACGGCAACTACCGGTACACTCTAGAGCATATCAATGTCTCAACATTCACTGGCAAGATTGTAGCCGGCGCTGGTCATGGATTCACTGGAAAAGCATCAACACTTTCAAAGATCATCGGAAAGTGGATAATAGAAGGCAAGTAGCCTTCATCCCTTTTCTTTTCACTATCCCTTGACTCACAAGCTGGAGCAATCCAGCTATGGCATGCATGGGCGAGATAGCCCCTCTGTAATGCCCGTACGCGTTCCTAAGTGAACGCAGGTGGGATGGTACACCCTCAGGGTGCAAATGAGTCACCGCGTTGAAAGACAGCCCCACTCAGGGCGCCAGGCGGTAACTGGCAAAGAGCTTTGGCACCGCAAGACTAGGACCCGGAGCGAACTATCCTCAACTCCATGCGCAACTCACCACCGCGCCCCATAGAGGCACCACGGTATCAGTGAGAGCGTTATGAAGGCAGGGACGCTTTGAAGGTACTACATTCTACGGAAGCCAGAGGGTTGTAGGCATGCGGGCGCGAGTCCGCGTGTATCAAGGAGTGAAACAACCATGAAAGTCCGAAGAGAGAACGCAGCAAAAGTAGTCGCCGCGGTTGACAGGATCAGAAAGACTCAACCCTTTGAGTGTTTCAACTGCCATCAGCCGCTGCCGGTGAGTGCACCGATCCAGGATGCCTGGATTGGCAACAAAGAAGCAGCGTACCTGTACATCGAATGCAAGTGCACATACCAGAACTCTCTGTGGAAAGTCATGCACAGGCCTGACCTTCACCACAATGGCGATGCTCTGGTCGAGCTTCCGCATGGGTGCCCGCAGTGCGCATGGGACTAGATTGGAGGAAAGTGAAGAAACATGGACACAGTCCAAGTAAGCGAGACGGCAATCTCGAAGCAAAAAGCGAGGCAGCCAGTGGGTCTTACAGTCAACGACCAAGCAGACCTGCCAACTACACCAAAAGACGTCGTTAACGAGTTCAGTCGCGCCGGTCGATTGATGCAGGAAGTGATCGGCAAATGAGCCTCTCTGGATTCGAAACGACAAAGTCGACGAGGACCAAGCTGAGTCGGGCTCACATAGAGTCGATGAGACCCAGGGCGCGTCAGATCGTTGAAGCCTTCGTTTCCAACATCAGCGACAACTCCTATGACGACAGAGTTGCCCAGAACACATTCTTCTACCTACAAGAGGCACTTCAAAACAATCCAGAAGTATTCAGGCTCATGTTTCAGGAAGTCAGGAAGCTTCCAAGAACATCTGCCCAGCAACAGATGATGCAGATAATCAACACCGCGCAGAGCAGAGGCAAGCGTCGCAAAAGGCGGGAACAAAAGTGACCCCGGAGAGTACAGCAAGGCTCCTTAACTCTCTCTTCGATGTATGTGGCGACTCAAACGTCACATGCACCATCGCAGATAACGAGAACTTCGACCTGGCGATAACTGATGGCAAGGATACAGTCCATGCCGCACTATCGCAGGAAGCAGCTCTTGGTCTTGCCAACTACCTCAAGCGATCGCAGTTGAGGACTGCATACCTCTGGCTTACTCCCATCTTCATGAAGATGGTACCACAACCAGCCAACAGCGTCATCGAAGTCGCTCCAGTCCCTGTTTCAAGGTTGGAGAGAACATTACTGGAGGCATAGTAGATGCGAACATTCAACCCGGAATACATCCACGGCAGCACTGTGCGACGTCTCAACTTGGCTTTATGGAAGTCAGGAGAGACTGACATCAAAGCCGCCAACAACGAGGACGGGATGATAACCGTCCATAAGCTCGAGAGCGGCAAACTGGTGTTGATGGATTGCATCTCCGAGGCAGATGCCAGCAAGTTTGCAGCAGACCTTGAGAGATCTCTCAAGATCAGGCTAGCCTTGATGGCAGACACAACTACAGCCAGATAGTAACAACATAGCGGAAAACGGGTAATTTTATTGCCCCGGCCCGCTATTATATGCACCTCATGGGTCAGCCGACCAGCCGGTAACCAAACACATACCCAAAAGGGGCGGCTAGGCGAGGTGCGGGCACTGTTTTGTCAGCGGCCAATGACCTTTTACCTCTGCGCAGAGGGCTGCGGTCATCCTTGGGCTGATCACCCTTGGATGGACCGATCCGGCTCATGCCCTTTCCTTCGACCTACCATGCACAACCACGGCTTCAACCGTGGTATCTGGAGGCGACAACCCGGTGCCGGGAATCAATGATTGCCGCGCTTCTCTTCGGAGAAGCCTCCGGTCCATGAGAACCGAGAAGGGCAACCTTGCAGAAAGCGTTCTCTGTTCTGCATTGTATGCCACTTTCATTCCCTCTTCTTGAAGTGTAAAACCATACCAAGCTGCCTGAAGCTGATAAATAGCTTCAAGGCCTCCGATATCCAGTCAATTTATCAGAACTGGTGACCAAGTGCTTGGATTACGATGGTTACGTTTTAAGAAGACATGGAGGAATGTGACAATGAGAACAAACAATGGAGGTACAAGGAAGCTATGATTCTGTTAGAAAACTTCCTGATCGCATTCGTCCTCACGGCGATACCACTTTTTGCCGTGTTCGGACGGGTATCAAAGTCAGCACTCACAACCGCCCTTGAGGCGCTAATCTTTTCATTCATCGAAGTCGTCGTCTTCGTTCTACTCCAACTGCCAACACTTCAACAGCTGTTCGCTGTAGCTATGATGGACCTGATTTTCATAGTCTTTTTGAGGCACACCACCTACCACGACCACTACCACTACGATTCACTATCAAACAGCAACAAAAAGAAGGGGTTCAAGGCCACCCAAGGTAAAATCGACGCTTTGGTAATCATCACCCTTCTTGCCATAACCATCGTATTCCCAATAACCATATGGACTGTACAAGCAACAGCATCCAATGCCACATATCTGCAGAACCAGGTAACTACACTGCCCGGCACGGCACTTTTTGCCAATGAAACATTGCCGATCGGAGCAGTACCACTGGTAACTGTTGACTATGCGCGCCAAATCGCCCAGTCTCACATGTCAAGGGATTTCGGTGGATCTGCCCAGATCGTTGACCACGAGCAAATAGTCTACGATCATGCCCCATACTGGGTGTTCACCATAGCCAGCACTAACACTTTCTCTCAGAACTTTGAGAAGGGGTTCATACTGGTCAACGCGGTGAACGGCAGTTACATAGAGGTCCAGCAGCAAACGGCTATCGGGCCTGGTCTTTGCGGCGTCTGCTTCTCAAGTATAGGCGTTCAGACCTGGCTACGCAATACGAACGTAGGAATAGGCAACTGGTACCCACAACCGGTATCAGGTGGCAAAATCCTCTATGTCGAGACCCTAGACCAGCCTGGAATATGGGGCGCGACAACTTTCGCAGGGGGGATCGTGTACAACCCTGACGGTAGCGTCAACACCACATACAGCTCTGTATCCAACGCCCCGTCATACGTGAATCAGCCATGGGACCGGCAATTGCTTGTCTCTATCGCTGGGCAATGGGCTTCTGCAAGGACCACTAGTGGCGAAAGCTGGTGTTCTTGGGGGTGCTTTTTTGGGCAGGCATCAACCTACCGACTACAGCTCGCAACTGATGGGAACTACTCATACGAGCTTATCCCATATCACAACGGGACAGCCGTCATGCTGTTCTTCTCGCCCGCCAATTCCCAGCGGTCGCTCTCTGGCGTCATGGTAGCCAGCGGCAGCAACATCACCTACTACAATCTTTCATCATTCAATTACATCAGTCCATCATACGCACAGTCACAGGTCCACAGTGAGATATGCCAAACAACAGTATGCTCGCTGCATGCGACCCAGCCAATCCTCTATCCTGTTAACGGCCAATTCGTGTACATCACGCCAGTGTACTACCAAGATCCGTCCACTGGAAACTACGTCTTCGACGGAGTTGGTGTAACTGGTGCTGCACAGAATGGCGCAACAGTCTACGTCCATGGAACAGACCCCACAACTACCAGAGACGCGGCACTATCACAATACTTCAACGGGATCATTACTAACACCACAACTATCACAACTACCATCAACGGGACGGTTCAGGCAACATCTTCATACATCCAGAACGGCAACTCGGTCATAGCCCTCAAGGTGAATGGCACGTGGTACACTGCCTCACCACCCTCAGGACCTACGACCACTACCACTGGTAGCAATTCGACCAACCTCAGCTTTGATGACTGGTACACAATCCAGAACATCCAGGTCGGCCAGCAAGTGACGCTGACCGTCAGAGGCACGGCGATAGTCGCCATTAAGGCATCATAGGGGCGCTTAGCGCTCCTCCCGTTTTTTGACCAAGGCACCGGTTCCATACCAGCTTCACCCGAAAGGGGCGACTTGGCGCGCTGGTGTGAGAACAAAAGTCGTCCTACCTGAGAAGCATGGAGAGACCCATGTCTGCTTGCGTTAAATTGGCCGAGCCCCCTATAGGGCAACTTGACCACAAAGACACGCAGGCCGGCATCTCTTCAAGGCTTCCAGAGCGGCGCAACACGACGGCTGAACACATGGAGGTGAAATCAGCCTATGAACCCATCTCAACATGAAGCAATCGAGACGACTGTAACTCTCATGCTTGCGAGAGACATGACAGGAAGCGAGTTAGTAAGCGTCTTCAAGAAGGCCGTAAAATCACTCGGTCTCAACTACATAGAACACGTGATAAGCCAGACTCGCGTAGCAGGTGATGGAAGCTTCACAAACGTGGAAGCACATGCAAAGTCTGGATCAAAAATTCTCGCGCTTAGAAACTCCAGCTCACCGTATATAGCACCACTCAATGGAAACACCACATACAAGACTGTGAACCTGAAGTATTTCAACTATGGGTGCTTCGTATCCCATGGGCAAATCACACAAACCCAATTCGACACCATAGCAAACACCTTGCTAGACGCTAGCCTGGCCGGCGCCATTTCTTGAACACATACGAGCGTTCAAGGCTGGCCAGTTTCCTGTACATCGAAGCAATCATAGCTAGTAGTATAGGGGTTGTGCTCCTCATAATGGCGCCATCGCTTGTGGCTTGGGTCATTACTATGAGTAGTGCAGCCGCACTAACTGTAGCCATGGGTGTTGCTCCTTCCGATTCGCCATCAAGCTAGAACTGTCCAGGAAACACAAGAAGTGATAGAACTGAAATCAATGGACATGGTGTACGAGCGCTTTCACAAGTGCAAAACTCAAAAGACACAACTAAAGGAAATCTCCACTCAGATCAGGCAGATGTTGACATTGGACCTTCCGCCTCTTGAGCAGCGGCTCGCAACAAGGCTGTTAGCAAAGCTTGAAACAGCAATTGAACAGCCAATTGACATAATGACCACGGGATACCCGCCTCTCACAGTGAAACTGCGACCCAGCGCTGTGGAAGATGGGTGCTTCGTAACAGCCATACCAATCTATAACTTCATATCGCTAGCGAAGCGCGGTATAATCAGCAGTATGAAGTACAACACAGAAGAGCATGAGACGGCCAGACTCGCTTTCTATGATGCTACACTTCCACCAGACTCGGTAGACAAATCACTGCTGTTCGCTGCAGCTCCTGAAAACGATGAGCCATATGTGACTCTCGCAACGATACCTCAGAGGGCAATCAACATCCTGAGGGAGAGAGACACAGACTTCCCATTCGGAAGCTTATTGGTATCCGATGACAATGCCCCATCAACTGTGACCTAGATGAAAGAACACACAGTTACAACCGATAACGCAGACTTCGAAATAGCAAAGCAGCTAGCAGCTGTCTGAATCAATTGGGTAGGGCCAAACCGCCCTCTTTTTACCCCAAGCCAGCTCTCAATTGGAAGCGTGTGCGCAGTAACCCTGCGCCCCTGTACCCAGGCTCTGCCACCAAAAACCGGCAGAACTGAGCTGGAGGTAAGCACCATCGAGGTGCTCAACGAATTGGAACATACCCAATATACCGCCACTCTGGTGTCTAATGACACTGGAGCACGCATCTCCCTCGCAGACATTCTGGACGACATTTCTTCAGTCCAGACGTCGCAGCGAGTTGAGACGACCGTCAGCATGTCAAGCAAATCACCTTGGCAAGCCACGAAGAAAACTCCGTTTGAACAAGCACTGACAGAGCTCGAACAGACTGCACTCGAAGCATCGATCCAGGCTAGAAAAGCGCTTACCCCTCAGGAGGAGTATGCGGCTTGGATGAATCCCATGTCGAGTGAGGAATCTCGATTCCTGGCTCTGATCCACGGCACAAGGAGCGACTAAGCATTGCCAGAACAAGTCAGCACGGCAACAGTAGCAAAGGCAGTAACTGGCATCATCATAGGTGTTGGCTCTGCCCTAAATCCGGCGAAAATCCCAATCGTTTCCCTCCTGGGAAGCACAACCGTCGAGATCGCTGGTATTGCCCTTGCAGCTGGCAGTGCTACATATGCGATAGAGAAAACTCTCAAGCACGAGTTTGCCAATCAGGCAGATAGTGTAGCATCACAGGGAAGCCTCTTCCAAACCATCAAGGACCACAATGAGACCGCGATCTCCAAGAAAGGAGCCGCGCTCTACACTCTGTTCAAGGCGGACGCAGACAAAGTGGTCACCAAGATGGTAGACGACTTCAAGGAGATCACCGCCATTCGTGCCGGTGAGGCCCAGGATGCACTACTTTCATCAGCAAGGCACCTGCTTGCCGACGCCGGAATGGCACCTCCAACAATCATCGCCGCTCAGCCCGCGCAGCGCACTGAACAGACGTCACGACTAGTAGCAGCACCAGAGGACGATCTGGTCGCAATACTCGCCGATGCCGCCGAATCAAAGCCTCTGGGTGAACTCCCCGCATCTTGGGGAAGATTGGTCGAAACATGCGGCCTAGTACATAATCCCATACTGAATGCGGCCGCGTTCAAGCACCTTACCGTCAAGGTAGCCAAGCCAGTTACCCCATCGCAGAAGGTAGCGCAAACAAAGGTAGCGCCAACCAGTGCTGGAAGTGGACAGGTCCAAAAACTACCACAACCGCCTCAGGCAGCAGAAGCAGGCACCCCCAACAGCTCAACACCACAAATCGATATGGACATACCTACTGCTGATCTATCAGCAGCTACCCAGGCATAGGTGCAAGTGATCTACATGAACATAAAACTATCGCCAGAGCTAGCAGCTGTATCAGCTAACGCAGAACGCCAGGAACGCAAGTGGCACGAGGCTGAACGCGCACAACGCCAAACCGAGCGCATCCAGACGCCGTCGCCAGTCAAGGTAGATGGTGAATATGATGTCACCATAACCAAGACTAGTAACCGCGGCGATGGCATCGCACTGGTCGAAGGCCTCATAGTCTTCGTCCCCGGTGCCGAACAGGGGTGGCAGGGCAAGGTCAAGGTAACCAGGGTCTTTGAGAGGGCAGCCACTGCTACAAAGGTGGTCGTACGTGCTCCAATGCCCGAGAAGGGAGAAGAGTACGACATCACCATCACCGGTAGCGGCAGAGACGAGTCTGGTATCACCAGAATAAATGGCGTCGTCACCTTCGTCAAGGGCGCGCCTGAAGGCTGGCAAGGCAAGGTGCGGGTCACAGGTATCGGCAAGAGCGGACGTGTGATCTTTGCCGAAAGAACCGACATGCCATCTCCGCCCAGGCAGAGGACGCGGGTATCTTACGGCCTTCTAGGTGAAGAGGGCACGAAGAAGAAGCGCGACGCCAGCAGAGAGAAGACCAGGGCATACAAGACAAAACGCATCCACGAGAGGCCTGCAAGACTTCTCAACCAGTCACTCGTTCTTGACAATCAGTTCTGTGCGGTCTGCAAGGCACAAACTGTTGCTATGAAAGATGTGAATGGTAACATAGTCACCACCCAGGAAGAGCTGGCGGCAGCAAGAGAACTGGGACCAGTCATGAGGGTGAAGATCGCCCACGAGGGATCTCACTCTCCACTACTCAGCTTCCCGGTGCCCCCGGCTCCTAAGCCAGCTAGCACGACCAAAACATCAAAACTACCCAAGCCTCAGGTACAGGTCAAGAAGACGAAACCGTACAAGCAACCCAACCCCAGCTTCAGTATCACCGAACCATCATTCGCTGTCCGCGGAGGTTACTTCAACACCCAGGAGAACAAGATTAGCGATGTACCACCTCGCTTCGTCCCATACGGTGACAACGCGGTCCTCACCACCATCGCCAACAGACCAGGCTCCACAATAGCAGACATTGTAGCAGCCACTGACCTTTCAGTTGCCGAAGTGAAGCAGGAACTCACAAGTCTTGGCTACAAGCTAGACATCACACGCAAGGGAAGGCACTTTGTCCGTGGCCAGAACGACATCCGGGCCAAGGTCGTCACCGCCCTTCCTGCCAAACCAGTAACACCGCAAAGGCCGTTGACTGAAGAACTCCAGAATGTCGCCACCTTCAAGGTGGGTAAGCACGTCCTCAGCGACGAGGCATATACGATATTCATGGATTCTGTAGTCAACAAGAACGCCCTTGCACAATTTGTCAACCAAGACGCAGAGTCCAAGAAACATACCCTAGCAGACCTTGGGTTCATATCATTCGCCGAAGCATACGGCGCCACCAACGAAATACACCTAACACCAATAGTAACCAATGGGTCCAGAGGCTCACTGTATTACTACCCTGTCGGCGGTAATACACACTCCAAGTGCTTCCTGAAGAGCACCAAGAAATGCTTCCACCTCAGGATCATCACCACCAACGGCAGACTCCCACAGACCAAACACGCCATGATCGACGACTACGGCTTCTACAAGCAAGCCTACGTACCTGTCGATGGAGGCGACACCATCCACTACATCGACGGCGAGTTCCGTAACGGAAAGCCCACCATCACTTCCTACAACGCATTCGTTTTCACTGACTTCAGAGACGGCAAGCTCATAGCTACCAGGGACACCGAAAGCAACCCAGCCAGGGTCATCGACAACCTTGTCAAGCTAGGAGCCGCACAGGGTATGCTGACCCCATACGCCCCCATGAAGGGACACTACTACGCAGCCATATGGCAGCCAATGAACAGGGTCGAACAAGCCCAGACAGTAGTCGCGGGAAGCCCACAAGCTTCCCCCGGCTCCACCGGGCGCAACTAGGCTGGCTTATAGGAAACCAAGGAGATACGAGAACATGCCAGAACCACTTACAGTGCAACTCGCAAGACCGCTGAAAGGAGAACAGATCCTGCAGATCCTGAAGGCTGCTGCAGGCAGCTACGGCGCCAAGTACACCGAGTATGTCACAGGCAGAACAATAATACTCGGACGCGGTCAGACCAGGGAAGTATTGGCTGGAATCAAGTCAGGGTCACGGGTCATATCAGTCTACTCTGAGAGGTATACCGGTCAAAGTGACCAGGACCTTTCGATCAACTCCGGCAGACTGTACAGCTCGATAGTGCTCGAGTTCAACGAATGGGGATCCTTCTTACCCCATGGCAAACTCAGAGCCTCTGACACCCAGGTCTTTGCGAAGAGCCTTATGGATGAGAGCCTAAGGCCTGCTACTCCTACCAGCTCTGAGTGGTAAGAGCATTTGCCAGAAACAACAGTACCACCTGGCAGCTCTAACCCTTTCTCTATTTTGTCCCGAACGCCATCACCTCCGGTCCCTGTCATGGGCTCAGGTTCGGGACGCTGAATCGACCATCATGTGCCCACCAGGCACAAGTCGATCAGCCCAGGCCGTATCCGCGCCCTACCTGGCCAACATGCCGGGGTGGACTACGCGGCGGCAACTCCTGGGGTCAACGGCGCTCCAGCCCAAGCGGCTAGGAAGCCGGCTAACGATGGCCAAAAGGGATCCTACCGTCCACGGTAAACACCTCCAACCGTGCAACCACCGATCTTCGCAAGGGAGGAGAACAGAACGGCTTTCCAAAAGGAAGGTGACAGAGGGCACTCCAAGGTGGGATACTCGGGGTCTAACCCCGACGGTAGGAACACCCTTTTTTCGACGTAACTCTTTCTGGTCTCCCAAGTTACGTCGAAAATAGTTTGCCGTCCAAGTCGACAAACGTCGTAGTCCTTTATATATTAGCAAGGGCTCGACATCTGTCAATTCGACAAAAAACACACTCAAGAGTGTTAGAGTGTTCTGTATCTCGTGGTCCAAAATCACGGGATTTTTGCTGTCTGCCCTTTGTGGCTTGACAGCCAACTATTGGTGATCAAAAATGAGTATTCTCTCACCACATTTCGGCCCGAGATCCGTTGAAAAGCCGTGCAAGTCGGCTAGACCATGCAAATGGGCATGGTTGATGGGGTAATCAAGCCCCTCGAAATTGGCGAAACCGCCATCTCCACGCGGAGATGGTTTGCAGGCACGTGCCTGCTCGCCAATCCGGAAGTATTCGATCTCTCAAGTTAATCTCGGGAGATTGGGGCCGCCCCTGTGGGGGCGGTTCCGTTTGCTGGTTCAGGCTGGCTTGTATGGTTGTGGACAACCTTGGCAGTTGATCTATCGAGACTATTGGTGTTTTGCCTCGGCTTATGCGACCGTTTTCTTTCGCATACCTGCTGTATTGCGAGCCTGTCGCCATGCATCTGTATGGGATGTACCAGGTTCGGTCTGTTTTAAGGGCAAAAGGCGAGAGTGAATATGAAGAGCGATCAAAAAGGAGGGTGGAACGAGTTTACGGTCAGGGTTGTTCCTGGTCGGGTGCATTTGGATAGCATCTACTTCGGGAATCTCTTGATTGAGGCTCTTGGTGCGGCGAGAGACGAAGGGTTGGGGATCGGCGGGTTCGAGATCGTGCGGGTTGAGGATTTCAAGTTTACTGCTAGGCTCCTTTCAAGTGGTACCAAATCTGCAGAAATGGTATTGAGGGGTACTCTTGAAGCGCTTCGCGATAGTGGGCATGGTCTTGAGAGCTTTGAGATTGATGGGTTGGCATTGTCTGCTGGCGAAGCCAATGTGGAACAGCCCAATGATCCGCGTGATTCCTGGTCTGACTTAAAGTGAGAAACATGGATGATATACCATATGAGCGCAAGCAGGGTTACGCTGGATTCCGAGGTAATACTGGAGTTGAGGCTGGCGGTGCAGTGCTGACTTTCGTAATGCTAAGGATTGGGAGGAGATAGTAAATTGGCGCGAAATTCTGTAACTCAGACCCGTGATGAATACAAGAAGCAGCTTGGAGAGGAGATTAGGTCCGGGGTTTCTCGGCTTGTGGTTGATGTTAGAGTCCCTCCAGACGGTGTTCATGTGAATATAACGTCGGTGGACCTGACAATAAGAGGCTTGTTTCCGCAGGAAGCAAAGAAGGTCGTCAGACTGTTGAAGGACAACGGTTTGGATTAATGGGCGGCAAACCATGCAAAGTAGCTCAAAGAAGTTCGTGAAAGTCGCAATTGATAGTCGGAGGTAATACAATTGGAAATTTCCAGCAAGTTGTCTGTTGACGATCTGGTCAGGCTGTATGCAGAAGCGGCAGTTAACGACGTTATTGACCCCTCAGATAAGACGTTCGACAGACGCGTAGAGCTCCATAATGCGTTATGCAAGGCCCTTGGTGTGGAGAGTGATAACTTCAAACCGTTAGAGTTCACCGATGGGTACACACTTGACTTCAAGATGGCTGAGAGGATGGTCAGATTGGAAATTCAGCGGCTGAAGAGGAAGACGAGTTGAGAATTATGTCTAACATGCCAATTACCAAAGACGCCGTCTCTGAACTGTATGATTATGCAGCCGCAATCTCCCTGAATGGGAATGAGAATCTAGCTGAAGGATTGCGTGCCATAGCTGACCTAGTAGTGAAAGAACGCAAATTGACCACAGCGAAGCCAACGAGCTTGATGCAGAAGAAGATAGAAGCCTTGTTTGATAATTACGACCTTTTGTCAGAGGTGGGTCATCCAGCAGATTGGTCGGCATTTCGGAACAAAGTCCTCGCTCTTGTCGCCGCAGAAGAGCAGAGTACGCAAGAGGCGGTTGCTATCTTGCAGAAAGCACTCTACAAAGAACAGGTTGCCGACACCCTGTATGTTCCACCGGAATATGTCGAACGAGCAAATCCAGAGTCAGTTAAAAGTGCCATAGCTCTTCTCGCACCCTCAGAGGACAAGGAAGGCAAGACAGAATGAAGCCGACTCGGTAAGAACGGAGTTTGAAATCTTGGAAATCGTAGAACTGAAGCATGTTCCTGATCAGGTGAAGACAAAACTTCTCAACTACCTCGGCTTCGCCGTCGACAAGGAGGGCTTCGTCACCAAGGATGGCCGGCGTGTAGTTGACAAATATTCCGGCGAAGAGGTAACCATGGACAACATGGACATAATGCCTGGTCGCAGAGGTGATGCGGTCATACTGGACCACAATATCTTGAGCCTGGCTTCATACTTCGACGAGTACGGTGAGATCTAGTCTTGAAGATATCACTTGACATTGGCGACGTAGAACTCAAGGAAGTCGTACAGTGCTTCACCGACTATGAACCACCAGCTAGTGGAAGTGGCAACTTTCAAAGGGTGGCTAAAAAGAGATATTCCTGGGCGCTCATAACTGATGACCCCCGCCTTCTAGGCCATATCCTGTATCATCTTGGGCTGGGAGAATTATACAGCCATGTTGCAGGGAAGAGACTCTACGTGACTGGCAGGGATGCCGGTGAACGCATTCTGAGGACGCTGGAGAAACTTGTTAGTACGAAAGAGGTACAAGCAAGATGAGCAAATACACCAAGCAAGATTACTTGAATGTGCTTGCCGAAGTGGCAGAAATTGTGAAGATCATGCCGAAGGGCATATCTCCTAATGGCTACGTCGAAGCGCATGTGAAAGCTCTGGCTAACTCTGAAAATTCGTTCCTTGACGGCAAAGAATTCCTCGCCATGGTCGAACCGTTTGTGGCAGAGCTTCAAACGTGTCTTAGCGGTAATGAGGCGATGAGTGAGTACTATGCTGTGAAGGGAATACTCGCGGCCGCTTCTGATCCGCTGGCTGCTGAAATACAGGTCTGTGAGTTCAACCTCGGAGTCATCGATACTCAGACCAAGATCCTGCGCCAACAGAAGCAGGAGTTATCGCAGGCGTTGGAGCAACTCCGTACCGTTCTTGGCATAGATGTGAAGGCACTGCTAGCTGAGATTGGTTCGGGCATCCAGGATCAGCCAAGCACCTCGGACATGCTAGACAAGATCAAGACTTCAGCAAAGGCCAATGAAATTGGTATGCGGTTAGCCAAAGTCGAGCGGGCAATGATAGTAGACAAGATGGCTTCGCTCAAGAAGAGGCGTGTTGCCAAGGCTAGAAATAACACGGCAACATTACGGCGAACGGCTAGGTCAGGCCGTTAAAAGATGATTACAGGTGAAAGTGTAAAATGAAAGCAATCAACGAAACCGATCTGCTTAGCACCCTGAAGCCGCTTGGTGACGTTCTCACTAGCGTCGACAAGGTACTCAGCAAGGTAGAGAAGACACAGGAACGGATAGACGTCGAACGACGTCTATTCAGGGACATCGACTTGTCCACCGGGATGACCGAAGTCATAGAGAAGCGCAGGAAGAAGAAAGTGAAGGCAAAGGGTAACGGCGATGAAGAGGAAGAAGACGATGCACGATCATTCTTCTTCGATATGTTCCGCAGCGATCGCGACCCTATCAAGTATGTGCATGTAGCCAATCCCCTCGGTCCAATCATGAGGTTGGTCGAAACCCTCGAGCCTGAGTACAGGCAACTCGTAGACAACTTGAAGTCTCTCCAGGCGGTAAGCGAGATCGGGGTGGTCAAGAACTCCATAGGGGCGTCAATGAATATACCACTCCCGAAGACACTCCTCGATGCGAAAGCCCTACTCGAGTCAGGCAACATAAATGCAATCAAGGGTGTTACCAACGCGACTCTCAACAGTGCTTACAACTCTGGAAGCTATCAAGAGATGGACGCCGCAAGAGAATTTGGGGTTGTAGCCAACTCATACACGACCATCTACATGGACTCTCTGAAGACCGCTGCCAACGTGTGCGTAGATGTATTGGGTAATGTCGACAGGCTTGAGCACACCGCCCACGGTGTCTGGGTCGAGACTGAATCGGCCTACAGAACACTGTCAAGGGAATATCTCCACCGCGAAGCCAATCGGGTCGTTCAGAATCCGATCCTAACTAACGTGCTCAAAGTGGTGTACAACGATCTCCCCGGGCTCGAAGAAATCGAGGATGGAGCGAACCTGAGGCAGATTACCCCATACAGCATCCACAAGGCAGAACGCCTCCTGAAGGCGCTCACGAGCAAGGAGGTCTACAGCTACCTTATGAAACCTGGGACCATCTCGTCGACAATCAAGACTCGTCTCACCGAGTTGTTCGAGAGTTATCTCGAACTCGTGGAGACCATGACTACGTTCATGATGTCTCTAAGGAACCTCGACATGGGAAGACGCGAGCAAAAAGACGTCGAATCCTTCGCAAAGTACAAGATCTCCTCGGCGGTGCGGGACTTCAAAGAATCTCTCGAATCATTCGATGGAGTTGACTTCGGATCGATACGAGCCAAGGCCAAGGTGAAGACCAAGACCAAGGGCAAGATCCACGCTCAGATGGCGAAATATGTGAAGATTTCCGGCATGCTGGGAACCATCGCTACCACGCCAGACATGGCGAAGAAGTATGTCATCCAGATCTATGGAATGCACAAGCGGGACAGAGAGAATGCACTTCGGCGTCCAGATGAGAAGGACGAGGACGAGGAGCCTACCTTCTACGAGGCTCAGCAGTCCGCATGGGGTGCTATCGAACTGGTCCCATCCAAGAAGCCCGCGATCAAGTTCGAGGACATCATAGGTGAGTCGTACAAGGAGACCAAGGAACACATAGCCATACTCCGCGAGTACACGAAGTACCCGAGGTTGTACTTGGCTACCAGCCCCAGCCGAACCCTCAAGAGCAACTTGCTCCTGGTTGGGCCCCCAGGCTCGGGAAAGACTGAGGTCTTCAGAGCAATGGCCAGTGATCCGAGGAGCGTGGTGGTAGCTGTCAGTGGCGCCAATGTGCTCAGCATGTGGTTCGGCCAGGCAGAGCAGAACGTAGTTAGGCTGGCGAAGGCGGCCCAGAAGCTTCACGACAAGACCGGCAAGATCGTTTATGTCGCGATAGACGAGATTGACTCGGTGCTCCAAGACCCCTCTGATGGCAACAACCTCGGAGATGTCGTGAGACGCATCAAGAACACGTTCCAGGAGATCATGGACGGTGTCAGGTACTACAGGGGTGTCGTCTGGTGCGGTGCTACCAACCACCCAGAGCTTCTTGACCCGGCAGTCATGAGGAGGTTCTCCTTTGTTGACGCGCCAGGCAATCTGACCATGCAGGACAGGGCAACCATCCTGAAGTACTACACCGCTCTTGGACTCCCACTTGCCAAGGACATCACTGACAAGGACTTTGAAGGGTATGCAAAGCTCATGGACGGCGCTGTCGGTGACACCGTGAGAAAGGTCTCCGATGGGGTCCATGAGAAGATACTCTCCGAGTTCATCAAGACCCATCCCAAGGAAGCCAAGGAGCTCGAGAACTGGTTGAAGAAGAAGGACTTCAACGTCTGGGAGCTCACCAAGCGTGACCGGAAGCATGTCAAGGGCGTAATCGCGAAGAAGATGGTGGTGACCAAGGAAGTCCTCGAGAGCACTCTCAAGGACAAGGTCAAGGCCCCCAACATCGTCCGCGAGATCGAGGTCGCCAAGAAGACCTTCGATGCCTACAAGAATGCAATGGCTGGCTACGGGAAGAGCATACCGCAGTACCAGTAAGCCAGAAAACAAGGGACGCCCTCAGCCAGCATTTTATTCGGCTGAGGGCGTTAGCCCTTGGGTTCCAACTAAGACAGGTGGAGATAGAGTGGAATCTAATCACAATTACCTACCAGGAGATACGAAACCAATCGCTGATGATGTTGGCAGTGGTGAAATTTGTCCCAAATGCGGCAGTACGAACACTACTTCCGAGCTATCTGCCGTGTCGCACTTTGGTGACCAAGATGGTGTCGTAACCATCAGATGCCATAACTGTAAACGCACGACGTACATGCGATGATGACCGGTTCGTGCAGATGAGTGATAGAATGGAGATGCTCTACAAGTGGGCGAACAAAAAGGAAGTACCGACAGGAAGCAAAACGAGATTCTTGACATAATTCAGAGTCTGGTTGAGATCGAGAGTAGGGGAACTGTAGTGTTCGCTACTCCTGGTTCACTTGAACGTGGAATTTATGCAACACGAAAAGGTGCAACTGGGCTAACTTTTGCCAACTATGGGTATGACATGGAATCACGTGCCCACCCAGCCGTCATGTTATACATGGAAGGCAACAGTCACACACACAAGAAAGCCCTAGAGAACATAATGGGGATCACGCGCCTATCATACAAGATGTTCCTCCGCCATTCAATGCTGAATAAGGGAACATTCGAGCCGTTGTTGAGCCGGGTCTACAGTAACATCCTGGGTATCGACAACGACTGTGCTGAAAATCAGTACCAGAACAGAAAGCTTATCATGGACGTGCCGAAATATCTGCAGGATGGCAGAGTAACAGCAGTCTTTGTCTTCGCGTACAATAAGCTTGTGAATCTGTTCGAGAAGTGGCGGCAGGATAATCTGATAGACTACATAAAACTGCACCCTACAACCCAAAACGGAAGAAGAGGGTATATTCTTTGGGCATGCAAGGCTGGCAACAAGAAGGTGCACGACGTCTTTGCAGAATATGCAAAAACCCACGAAGGTCACATTCCTGATTTCGAAAAATGCAAGTGCTCCTTCTACTGCAAGAATGGAGACCCTCTGTTGCAAAAGACGGCACCAGATCCAAATGACTTCGAAACGGTGTTCGTGAAACGCCGTAATAGCTGGAAAGACGCTCCAACGGAAGTAGAGGGTCAAAGAGATGAATGGTGCACCACGTCAGGCACAGGTAGCATCATTAACGTGTCATTAACGCTCGATACAAACGGAAGGTTTGACACTTCGCCGGCACCAGGCCGAGTCAAGATGGCAAGACTGCCTATCATTAACGCAAGCAAGGCGTTAGCGGACAGTATCGCCAGAAACCAACTACTGATACACGGGGTGCCCAAGGCATTTATCGATGATATCACAAACGAAATCCAGTTCTCAGTAAGAGACACGGACCTTGGGCGCATGAACAGGCTTCTAGAAAAACTTGAGACGCACAATGTCTCCAAGTACCCTAAGATGGCCCGGCTCATCGACGCGTATGTCGGAGAAATGATGGAGAAGTACAACGCGTCTAAACAGTAGTTCGATTGGTAGGTCGCCCATACATTTTGTTGGGCAACCTGCCTGTTTTAAGAGAACTAAATCTAGGTGGGAAATTGCCAAGGAATGCACAAAAAGTGAACAAAGAACTCATCGAAAACGGCTTCCCAGAAGCGTTTCTTGATGACATAACGATAATGATGAAGACGATGATGGGCGAAACCAGCACAGAAGACGTGAGTAATGCACGGCACACGTTAGAAAAACTGTCAGAGCTTGATACAAGCAGATTCCCCAAAATGGGGGACCTCTTGGACCAATACGTAAGCGAACTGACGGGTGTCGACGTTTGTGCCCTGAGAAAGGTTGCAGAAGGTGTATTGAAACAATGATAGTACTAGACTGTGAAACGAGCGGATTAGATCCTGTGAAGAACTCTATCGTAAGCATTGGCGCAGTAGACTTCAACAACCCTGCTGATCAGTTCTACGGAGAGTGTAGAGTAAAGTGGGGTGCTGAAGTTAGTGAGAAAGCACTCGCAGTCAACGGTTTCAGCGCTGAGTATGTAACAAAACTTGCCCCAGCGTCGCATAACCAGTTGATGGAGATGTTCAACACCTGGTACATGAAGAAGGATGATAGGACGCTAGCCGGAGAGAATGTGCCCCAGTTCGACCTTCCTATGATCGACGCCGGTTTCAAGGCTGCAGGTATTGATACCAACCTTGGCCACAGGGCTGTAGACATGCATTCCGTATTCTTCGTCCATTTTCTGAAGCTCGGTGTGACTCCCCCGCTCAGAGACGGGCGGACCGCGCTGGGAGCCGACACAATCCTGACCTACGTGGGGCTCTACACTGAGCCAAAACCTCACAACGCCCTCACCGGAGCCAAGATGGAAGCAGAGGCGTTTAACAGACTGATCTACGGTCAGCCCCTGTTCAGGGAGTTCAGCAGTTTTCCCGTGCCCAAGCTGATTCAGGCATCGGTGCTGACTGCACCGCTCGTGAAGCGCGAAATTTACTGATAGGTGACCGGATTGGGTAAATGGGAACCAATAACGGCACCATCGACAGGCTGTGCAAAGATGTGATGTTAAGTTGAGAGACAGATACCTTATGATTCCGAGGCCGCCGATCCGTAACCCACTGCTGCCATTTCCAAAGCCCGGGCAGGATGCGCCTGATATGAATGGTCCAACTACGTTACTGGGGTTGAATGCATAACATGGACTCGTCATCTGGTGTGGTAATCGTAGCTGGGGCGCTGTGTCTGATCGCAGCGTTTTTCATAGGCAGTTGGATTGGAGGGATACTGTTCACCCCCATGGGGGAAGTTCTTGTCTGGCAGTTCCTGATATTGGACCTGGCAGCTCTGGCGTTCCTCGTGACGGGGGTCGGCGGCGTCATCCTGATCATATTAGGGCTACTTCCATAGAGAATAATATAGTAGGTAGCTCTAAAGTCCGTTAAATAGTCAAATGGAGAATGGTGGTAATGAACATACGAGACTTCCGAGATGGTATGCGCAGAGTGGACACCGAAGGCGAGATTGTGGAGCTCTCTGAGCCCCGGTCAGTCAACCTGAGAACTGGTGGCGAGGCACGTGTTGCTGATGCCCAGTTGAAGGATGAATCAGGCCAGATCAAACTCGCTTTGTGGGACGACCAGATCGACCAGGTGAAGGTGGGGTCCAAGGTCAGGGTGACCAACGGCTACACCAACAGCTTCCGTGGGGAACTGCGCCTAAGCATAGGCAAGTATGGAAAGCTTCAGGTCCTAAACTAGGGACACTGAGGCCCCATACCTACTTTTTTCCAAGGCGGTAACACTATGTCTAGTGTTGAACAAACAAGGAAACTCAAGTCGTATGGCATGTGGCAATCGGTAGGATCAGCTTTCAAGGATGGCGGGTTCACCAAGGGAATGGCAATTCTTTACGCGGAACTGGACTTTACCAGGGCATTTGGAACTAAAAAGATGGCGGACGGCGCCTGGAGGAGTCTTGTTCAGTACCTTGTGGACCAGGGCGTGGAAGAACCTGAAGCCGTCCAAGCACTAATTAACGCTTCAGACGCAGTAAAAAATAGGAAGTACGGTTAGTGCCTAAGCAATCTTGTCGTTTTAGGCGCGCAAACATTGGAAAGGTTAGGAAAAATGGAAATCAAGGAATCCACGGGCCGGGCCACGTGCAAGAAGTGCTACAAAGTCATCCAGAAGGGTGGTTACCAAGTTCTCGAAGATACGGTTGATAATTGGAACCATCCAGCAACATATCGATACCACGCATCATGTTACATCGAGGTCCTCGAAGACAATGTGAAGCGTGCCATAGTAACGTTGAAACGCACGAAGAGACAATTGGCCAGTCTTTACGCAAAGCAGGGGAAGACACCATGGAGCAAGTAGCTAACCTAGTTGATGAGACAGAAGTCAGAGAGTTCATAAGACGCTTACCAGAGATTACAGTTTCTCCTCCATCTGTACACATCATTATGATGGCGGTCAGGTCGAGGTTGGCCAAACAGATCACAGGCATCAAACTCAAGGACCTTGTGATGGAAAGAACCATTATCAGACCTGTCTCAAACTGGCGACTTGTATACTTCAACGCTGTATACAATCTAGCCGTTCTGAAGCAAAATGGCCGCTACGAAGAGCGTGATGTGACAGTCGCCCCAGAGGCATTTGCCCTACTAGCTACCCTTTCTCCACGGCGTGTGACGAACGCAGTTGCTGAACTTGTGCGAGAAAACGTCGCATATGCGTTTCAGAACACAACCGTCGGTATGTATGAATTAAGCAAGCAGAACGCACGATTCTTCAGTCTACTCCATCAGAATCCCATTGGTGGGCTTCACTTGGTAACTGTTGATGTGGATGATGCCAGTTATTTCCAGCAATCCAAGGATCTGACATCAACGTTGCCGAGATTCATGACAACAAAGACGTCCCGCGGATATCACATCGTTCTGAACCTGTCCAAAGCAGAGGATGCTCAGGCGTTTTACGACCAAAGGGGATCTCAGGGCATCATATTCAAGCTAAAATCATTACCTGGCGTCGAGATAAAGAAAGATTCGTCAGAACCGATACCAGGAACACAATATGCTAGTCCAACCGATCCCAAGAACATCGTACGAATAGTGGAGTGAGAAGAGTTGAGTAGAAGAATAAAGTTTACGTTGATTAAATTAGGGCTGTATACAGTGTTGGCACTACCTGTACTTGTGATCACCTTATCGTGGCCTGACACATTGGTAAATTTAGCAATCGAGTTTGGCTATTACACACTCATTTACGCACTCATTGCGGTTGTAATTAACAGGTATGCCAAAACCCCGCAATCAGGAAATTACGACATGGCAAAACTTGGCTACAACAAGACCACGCGTAACCACATAGAACGCCTCGCCAAGGAATCTAGAGATGACCTGGAAAGCATCAGGAGTCTGCGTGCGAGGCTTGAAGATGGGGCCATCACTGACAGCAAGAAAGAAGAGATTGTGAAAGCCATAGCCACCAGAGCAATCGACATGCTCGATGCCAGCATGGACTGGTTAGATCATCTCGGGTACAGCAACATGGAAGCGCTTGACACAGAGCTCGATGATCTCGTCAACGAGTCTGAGCACGTGACGCAGGACGTCATGGCATACTGGCTCTACAACAAGCTGAGAGTGTTTGCAGCAAGAGTGGACACCACCATTGCAGACGTTCTTAGCGGCAAGTTGGGAAAACCAGTTTCAGGAACCGTGGTCAGGTACTTGCTTGACGAAATAGACGAAGTACACTACCACGCATAACGCTGTAGCTACAAGATCTGTCGGCACGTTGTAGCCGAGTGACTCCCGAGTCTCGCATCATATTCTGGGTAAGTGGTACAGAAAATGCAAGAAGAGCTAGAGAACATTCTACAAGGATGTCTGAATTGCAGCCTCGGCAACGATATGTTCTGCAGCGACAGTTGCCAGGCATCGTACGAGGACATGATAGAGGTTGGGGACGTAGTAGGATGGCCAGGGTTGATCCCTAATTGAGCCTAACCGAATCCATCTATGCCCCAAGCCTCGTCGATATCGGAAAAACCGGTTCACCTAACAGCCTGTGGCACGTCGGATGGGGCAATGGAACGGCTCTTTGTGGGGTTGTGATGAACGGTGGAGAGCCTGAGGATGATTTTGACAGCAGGAAAACATCTTCCACCCGAAGCATAATGGTGCAAGAGCTCCTCAACAGTGAGAGTCTTTTCCCATTGAGCCTAAGGGATAACCTAGACCCTCTGTGCGCCAGGCTGCTGAGGCAGCGAGTGAAAGAAGTGCCAAGAGTTGACATGAAACATGGACAATATCGTGGAATCTACTGTTGATAACAAGCGGGCTGCTAACTTCATCACTAAGCTTGGTCAGCTAGAAGTTTCCCTGACTGAGACCCCTTGGTACAGGCTACGGAAGCGAAAAGCACTCCAGGACCAGATCAACCATCTAGTGTGGAACCTGTTCCTGTGGTCCGTGTCATACAAGAAGGCCGCATTAGCAAACGACGAGCTGGTAGCTGCCTCCGAAAAGTCAGAGGGGTCCACTGTTGCCCCGGAAGATAACTGAAGCCGTTTGCGTCTGCCGCGGCGCAGCAACCATCGATATCAGAGGGGCGGGCCTGTACTTCGTCATTTGCAACAAGTGCAGAACTATCCCATGCAAGTGTGGGCGGCAGACGACGCTGCTTGACTGGACAGGAGACGAAAGCAATTGATGAAAGAAAACCAATACCAAGATGTAGAAGTCAAAGGGCTGGCTAACACAGTCGCAGAGCAAGACACCGAAGCAAAATCCATACCACTGACTACTTCATGCGTAGCATGCAAGCGGTATGACAGGGGGTACAAGGATTGTGTCTCATATTCATGGCTTTTCGGTGGAAAAAGCAGGAACAAGGACTTCGTAGACAGGTTTGTGTTCCATAAATCTGTCATCGAGACTCCGGCTATGAAAGCTGGCACGGAAGCGCACAAGACTCTCGCGGCAAGCCGCAGGGTAATTAGCGACTTGAACAAGGTCATCGCATCAATTGTTAGCATGAGACGAACAGCATGGAGCGCTGGGCTCATATGCACAACGAGCCGAGGTTTCAGAGGAAGCCCGGACACAGTAGTCTCGCAGCTAACAGAAACTAACGACGGTTACCTTCTCGAGCATTACATCATCGAGGACAAGACCTATCCAAAGAGCGACTTCAGTTATCTTCCACAGGTATGGGGAGAAGCAGAAACACTTACTGACCCCAACTTCCTGTTCCACGTAAGCACTGAAACGCTTGCTGACAGGTTGGAAGGTCCCTCTGTGGTGTTCTATGAACTCCTTGGGCGGCTCTTGCAACTCGCCGAGACCGGCAAGACGCTTCATGTGAAAGTCTACACGGTCCTTAACTTCTACGGAAACAAGGACGGTGAACCCAAGGACAACTACGCATGGCTTGTCAATGGAGAGCCAAAACCAGCAGATGGCTCAATAAGGTCACCGGAGCTGTGGAGCGAGGACTTCAGAGTACTCGACCATGAGAAGTCACTGATCCCTCTAAGGCAGAAAAACTCCAGAATCAAGGCTATGAAGGATGTCACCTACAATAGTGCCGCTCGGCAACTGAGGTTTACGACAAGGCCGCGGGTAGGCATCAATGTTGTAGAAACCTTTCCAACAGAGGGTAACGGCGTAATGGGACTGTACTCTCCGAAGACAGACGACGACAAGCAGGAAGAAAAGAAGCGGATGCGCGCCATCAAGTACGTGATGGCGGACCTGGCAAACTTTGCCAAGGTAACTGACGCCGAAAGAAAACTGAATGCCACCCAAGGGCCCGAGCTCATAGCGGCGGCAAAGATTGGACAGCAGCATGTAGCTGCTGGCAACAATTGATACCAAAAGGTGAAATAAAAATTGGTGTACAAGGGAATGAACGCAAAGACGAAGAATAACGGTGCAGGTATCAGCATAAAGCAGGGCTGGAACCTGGATTGGCAGGGTAAGGCATTGTTCGACACTGACAACCTGCTGGCAGGCATACTGGCTGCACCAAAGAGCAAGTGGGTAAAGGACAACTTTTTCCCCAAGGTCCGTGATGCACTTGACAATGGCAGTAAGCTTGTCATTGCAAGCGTTGATACAGAAGCTCTAGGACTGGGAGACCCACGGTTCCCCCAGGACAAGGTGCTACTGGTTGGTGGTATACAGAAGCTCGTGATCCAAGGCAACGACTTCTACATAGACAAGCCTTGGCAGCCAATGGTCGACTTAAAGGATGTCGACTCAGTAGATGTCGCGAAGAAGATTCACGACCGCGTTCAAGGGGCAGATGTTATGGTAGCCCACTACGCGCAGTATGACATAGGCGTGCTGAAGCTGTATGAACCGGCAATAAGGGAGAGATATGGCGACTTCCAACCACTTCCTGATGTCACCATCGACATCATGTCCCCAGTCAGGTCGTTCAACGTCTCCGCAAGCCAGGCACACATAATTAACCACTTCAACCTTGGCGCCCAGAAGGCCAGCGTCAACATCCACATCTGGCAGGATGCGGTCGTAGGCTGGTTCAACGGAATGTCCTTGGCAGATCGCAAGGCTGCGCTGCTTGAGATCCGTGACACCAGGAACAAGGGATGCCTTGCTGAGAATATCGCCGAGCTGGCGTTCGAAAGCCGCGAAATGGTCTGGATGAACAAGGTCAAGATCAAGGAGACCTATCCTAACAAGAACGCCATCCGGGACATCCTGGGTAGCAAGTTTGGCAAGACGCATGCCAAGCCGATGAAGTCCTTCGCAGGAAAGTAAGCGTCAGCACCAGCGTTAGAACGGGGGCATAGCAAATTGCTAGCCTCCGTTCTAGTAACAGGTCTGATTCAGAAGAATCGAAAGGTGCAAGAGCATGAAGAGTAAAACATACTACGTTGCCGTAATACTCTGGCAGGGCTGTATAGACAGCGTGAAGTTGTGCTCAACAAAGGCTGAAGCACATGCATTCTTCAAGACCAAGACTGGTATCAACTACGCCGAAGCCACCGCACACACAGGCGACGGTAGGTACAACTATGAGAACTGGATAGGTTCTGATATCTTTACCCTGAAAGCTGGGAACCACCAAAGCGGCAATGCCCCGGGGCGCGGTTGAGACAATGATCACCAAGGATATGACCGTAAGACCAAAACCCGGAGCACGAAAGCCTAGTCTAGAGCAGGCGCCCAAGCGGACCGTCATCAAAACCAACTCATGCGGTTGCACCTATGAGAGAGATGCCAATGGCAATGACTATCGGAACTTCCGTGGGTGCCGACGTAATCACGGGCGTGCAGTACCAATAAGGGTGTAATAATGAGCGCCAATACAAAGCTGGTAAGGCCACTCACAAGACAGCTCAACGAAGCAATACGACGTCACGATATCAAAGCAGCCAAGAAGCTGATTGCTGACCACCCCTTCGAAGCCCTCTCGGCGTCGAGGTTCGTTCGGCTCGAGTACCAGGACCTCGTTAAGAAGTGGGCCGCCGACGCAGTAGACAAGGAGGAAGAGAAAGAGTGATGAGGATATTTGGAAAGAAGGCAGACCAGAAATGAACCCATCGCTAGCAGACAAACTGGAGGCGCTGACGAAGAAGAGAGCCATCCATCCGCAAGAAGCACACGCTCTATACGAGTTTGACAAGCGGGTTAGAAACGACCAGTTTCTACCGGGCTCGGCCAAGCTCCAGGAACTGTACGAGGAGACAACGCTGTCCATCGCAGGGCACAACGAGTTCACTTCGTTAATAGCGGAGTACCAAGCTGCAGAGAAGAAGGAGAAGACACTGACGCCGGCGCAACGAGAAGGCATCAGAGTTCAATGGCTGAGGAATGCTATAGAGGCCGAAGCTTGTGCATTCGCTGCTAGGGTCCGTGGTTTCGCAACCAACGAAGATGAATTGGCGCATAGGCCAGTGTTCGATGCCAGCAAGTTGACCAAGCTAGTCAACGACACCGAGGTACCACAGTCATACAAGGCCAACCTTATCCTGGCCATAGAATCCCTCCAGAAGAAAGCAGATGCCTACGACGACAATATGGCAGCTGCACAGCACGTCTGGGCCAGCGGGTTCGGCGGACTGGAGGGAAAGGCGCTAGAGAAGGAGATGAGGGAATTCTATGAGATGGTCACAGGGCTCAGAAACTGCAACTTGGGCCCTGACTTCTAGGCAGGGTGTATCTTGCAAAGCATATCGTTGAAGAGCGCGCTAAGGCAGACTCTCCTGAGGACCATAGACGGGGCAACACCCGTGTATACTGCCATGATGTTGGTCCTCGCTCTCTACACATACTTCTACAGCCATAACATACTCTGGAGCCAATTCGACGTGCTGGGTGCTTGCGCAGTATTCGTGTTCGTGTGGACTTGGGTGTACTACCATTCCAGGAGATGTACGAAGATCCACAGACTCCTTACTGACGATGAGATACGCACACGCGAGTTGAGAGGTGAAAGAACATGGTGAGAACACTAGACGTCAGTAAGACGACAATCCTCATTCTCAACGACCAGGGCAAGGTAGAGCCGCTTCCCAGGATGCCGTACACATACACGAAGTATGTGGTCATGGGGGGCGCCCAAGTCGACTATAGTGCTTCCAACGGCCAGTGGAATGTAACTGTCAAAGAGGTCAGTTCCAAGAAATTCAGTGTAACAATGGACGGCAAGGAACAGGACATCAGTGACGTCAACGCCGTCTGTGAAGCTATCAATGCCCACAAGGACACAGGGAAGATAGAGCCATTAGTGGGACTCTGGAGGAAGCACTTCATCCAGCATTTCCTCGACTTCAAGTTCACGTCAGACACCCAGGCCAACGATGGGGACCCAGTAGGCCGCGAAAGGTTGGACCTCAGCAGGCAAGGGGTCTTTGTAATTCCCAAGACTGTCACAACATGGATCGACTCTTGGATGACCTATCATGACGGTGCAAGGGTCGCCAAGGTCATATTCAAGAAGGACAAGAAAGACAACCACAACTACCAAGTATTCATAAACGGGAACGACGAAGCCGTTTGCCTCACAGGCCGTGATGAGTGTAAGCAGCCATGGCTGCACTTCTTGCCGCCGTCTTACGCCAACAAGCCAATCCGCGAGTGCGAGTTCTGGCTGTTTGGGGTAGATACAGACCAAGAGGATGCAACGGTAGAGCAAGAATTCCAATGACGCGTCTTTCACAACACACAAAGCGCCACTCGTGCCATGACAGTACCAATGGAAGGTTTAACCAATGATCCAACTAGAACTTCCGTGTCAATCTGTCATGGTACATGGACCGTTGTACCACGGCACCGCCAAGTGTTCAGTAGAAAAGATCCTCGCGGATGGAATTCGCCCTACGTCTCAGACATGGCCTCCGGCGGTTCTCGGCAAACCCGTTGAGATAGACTGGGGAAAGCATGCATATCTCACGTCATCGCTTGTTGCTGCAAAGTACTGGGCCGAGCGGAAGGCCCGTAGCATTGGGAGTACCCCTGCCATAGTCGTCAAGACCGACGCCAGCCTTGCCTTGGTCAAGGACCCATTCGCTCCGCTTGGTTTCTGCACGAGCGTCATAATTCCGGCTCGTATGATCGCGGGCACCATGGACCCCCACGCCGTAGAAGGGGCGTACAATCCCTCGCTGGAAGACAGCCCAGAAGCAGATGAAGTGATACAAATGGTAGATGATGAAAATGAAAGTAGTTATCATATTACAAAATCCGTGGGCAAAAGGCTCCCTGAAACAGGGGTACCACCCGTCGACGTGGAAGAAGGAGTTTCTTACAAGTAGAACGGGCAAGCGCTTAAAGAGAATATTTGGGGACCAAGAGTTCAGCGTAATCAATGCCAACCCGACTCTTACTAACACAACAGACGGTAGTTGGTTAAAGCCCAAGGCTGGTATCACCGCTAGAATCAACAAGAAGAAACCTGATCTTGTAGTGATATGTGGAAAACTGGCGTTCAATGCAGTTGACACTGCAAAACTGAGACCGGGAACCAAGACGCATGTAATGAGACACCCTGCTTTCAGGCTCTTCTCAAGAGATATGGAACGCAAGGAAGCCAGGGAGATAGAGGCCATTCTACAGGTCGCTTCAGCCCGTTTTAAGCCGACTCTGATATCAAAAGGGGTGCAAACAACTGCCCTGCAAGAAATGCGGTAAGCCGATAATCGAAATATGTTCAGGGTGTAACCGACAGGTATGCGTCTGTGAGGAGCCAATCGGACCACAGCCCCAAAGGCCAAGGCCATACTACATCGGTGATGCGAGAGCAAGCCGGAAGCTAATCAAAGAGAGTTGAGAGACAATGATATTGTATTCCAACGACGAACTGGCAACGATACGCGAGAACCTGACCGCCGGGACGTTGAAGTTCGAGCTAGGCGGCAAAAGTCTGATATTCTCGAAGTCGAAGTCTCAATTCCCTCCAGGTGCCCCAAGGGAATATCTGCTTCAGAGGAACAACCGGTCACGGTTCCTCGGGTTGGCATTTGACACTGCTTTGGGCGAATTCATCCCAGGCTACCCTCACATCGACAATCCACCAAGGGCTCTTGATGTCAACGCGTACCTGGCATCATTGACCAACGGGTACTTCGAGCACAAATGGAATGGAACGATGATAGGACTTGTTTCCACATCATCAGGGATAGTCTACAGGACCCGCGGGACTATATCGCCTATTGCATTTATCAACGAAATTAACCTGGCGCTCACGAAGAACGCCAAGACTGTCCTCGGAGTCCAAGAACCATCATTCGAGGCATTCAAGAAGCGCTACCAGCCGATATTCGAAGAGGGCAGAGCAAATGGCTCCATCGACGAGATGGGCAACGTGGTCTTGTCGAAGTTCGCCCCGAGCATCATCGAGTCCATGAAGCCGGCGTTCGAACCCAACGGAGTCGATGTAGCAGCCGCGTTCGGGGAGTTAGTGAGCAAGTACAACCCTATCTGCGTCGACCCTCTCCTTTCCAAGGGGATCTACATCGATGCGGGGGACTACATGTACGTGGTCTTCGACGTCCTTGCGAGGACCGAGAAGGGCCTGGAGTTCCTCCAATACCCCTCCATCAATGAGATCGTGCCCCAAAGCGCGAAGGTCAAGGTCGTACAAGGAAAGCCGTTCTCACAGACATCGTTTGCCGAGCTTATGGAGTTCGCCGGCCGCGAAGAAGGCGTGCTGGTTAAGACTCCAAGCTACTATGTCAAGGTGAAGCAAGAAGACGTGTTAGCATTCGAAAGGATGCTAGGACGCGCTTCTACCATACTCGACTGGTCTGTGAAACATGTCTTCGAGAAGGGCGTTGCCTACTCTGATGAGCAACTGTTCGAGGAGAAAGTGCTCCTGAAACCTGAAGAATTCGAACAGGTCAGTGATGCCGTGTTTGCTGAGATGGAAGAAGCCGGCTTCGGCGTAGAGCAGCTCATCAAAGTCTACTCCACGAAGGGGGCAACCGAAGAACAAGCGAAGGCAAGCATCCAACGGTATGTAGCCAGGAAGGTCGATGAAAACCTCATGACTATCGTCGTACCGAGGATCTTTGCAAGAGGCGTGCCCATAAACACGCTCTACCTCGAGATCCCGAAGTACATTGACCTAGGCGATGTCCTAACCTTCGACACTCGACGGCAGAAGATGGTACCTGTTCCAGACTACGCGAAGATGCTCTCTGGAATCTACGGGCGGACAATTGCAAGGAAGGGATAGAAAATGCGCAACACAGACGTAGTGATACAGGAAGTCCCGCACCGAGAGCAGAGATACCCCACCGTTGGCGACTGGATTCCACCCACCAAGACCAGGCCAGCCAAGATCAGAGCTAGCCGGATGAAGGACAGGCGGTACACTTTCCTCGTGGCGCTCCACGAGCTGGTCGAATACAAACTGTGCAAAGAAGAGGGCGTCACCGACGAAGAAGTGGTTGACTTCGATGTGCAGTTCGAAGAGGAGCGCAAAGCGGGTCTGCACAGAAAATACGACGAACCAGGCGACGATCCAAGGGCACCATATCAGGCTCAACACAAATTCGCCACAAAGATAGAGATGTTGATGGCGAAGGAGCTCGGGGTCAGCTGGGCGGCCTATGAGAAGACTGTGAACTCACTGGGCATACGGAGGAAGAAGCACACGTCAAAGAGAAAGGCGACCAAGAAATGAGCCAGACACTCACAGAGGCCCTCGCGGAAAAGATATTCACCGCACTGGCCATAGCCGAATCTGAGGCCGGCGAAGAGCAGTACTATGACGATGTCAGATCTGCCCTGTATGACCTTTTCCCAAGCCTCAAGGGCAAGCATGAAGCGATAGCCACCGCCAGAAAAGCGTCTGCAGAAGAGCAGTGTGCAGCGAGGAAGGAAATCACTGACGAGTGCATAGGCGCTCTCGACCAGGCGGCGCCATTACTTCCTCAGATCAGGAGGTTCTTCTCCACCAACTATGCCAATAGGCGCCTTTCGGACCACTTCTCTGACGGGATATGCCTAGCTGCAGACATCTGGAGATACGCAACTCCCGAAGTCATAGGGCAGCTAGTAGACGAAGTCCAGACGAAAGACTGGTTGGGGCTCGCCGATCTGCTGGAAGGCGATTCCTTCGAAATAACTCAAGAGCCTCGTAGCGGGGTCGTATCATAATGAGCGAATTGCCAGAGTCGTGTGGTTTGCAAGCATACAATGAATTACAAAGACTTGCAGACTGTTCCAAGATGGGGACCTGCGCCTATTGCGCCAAGTCGTTCCAAGAGACGCGGACCTCACCTACGCAAACATTCTGTGATGATGGGTGCAAGGCTGCTTACTACAAGAAGACTTTCGGAGTAGCTGCGTGAGTGATAGAAATGGATAAGAAAGAACACAAACAAGTGTATTATGTTCCAGAGACCCCGAAGGTAGACCCTTTGGCTCTTAACCAGAATGAGATCAAACTTGACGACACCCTCAAGAGCATAGTAAATGAGAATGGCCTGATCAAGACAGAGCTCGAAACTGATGTGGTCCTGAGCAGGATAGCGAAGGACATATACAAGAACTACCTCGCTGGCTTCCGTGAAACGTATGCCAATGCTGTAACTGCTTGCCAGAGCGCAGCCGAGACGTTCAAATCCACACCAACGATCGAAGTAACACTAGACAAGGACATGCGCATGCTCCGCATCAAGGAGATTGACAGCATGGGTGTGTCGCCAGAGGCCTTCAAAGACATCTACCGCGTAGTCGGGCGAACAGGCAATGCAGACGGCAAACGCCTCGGACAGTTCGGGTTTGGAAGGTTAGCATGGGTAGCTCTGTCCGACAGGATGATATTCGAAACAAAGTACAGAACTGTAGACGGTCGAACCGGGTCATACGCTCTTGAGAACAAAGAAGGTCTTGCTTTCGCCCCGTTGCGAGCACCAGACATCGATGATTTCGGCACTACACTATCATTCTTCCTCTACGAGAACCTAGACCTCAGCCGCCTTGAGAGCTACATCAAGACTGCCGGGCAACTTGTCCCTATCAAAACGACGCTCAAAGTCATCTCAGACGGTAAGGAGATAGTAACACCTCTTACAATGACGCCCGAATCAATACTTGACGCTAACATCAAGAAAAACACCCATAACGACACCAAAATACTCTCAACCGAGATGCTGACCTACAAGGATAGTGAAGTAGAAGTCTATGGGAAGCTTGCCGTAGGCAAGTATAGTTGGACCAGCGCTGACACCGAGTGGGAACAATACAGAGACCACCTCTATGCATACGCTGACTATAGGCTTCTTGGCATGCCAATAGACCAAGACCGCAGTTCAGGTCCATTCACGGCACTGTTGGTTAACATACTCGATGAGAGGAAGTTCCAGCCAACAGCAGACCGGGACAGGCTCAGAGAAGACACAGCCCAAGCTCTGAGCGAGAAGCTGGTGCAAGTCTTCAGGAATATGCTTGTCCAGAGATTGTCAATGAGCACATTGACTGACTACATGGCGTTACCAAAAGAATGGAAGATCATCTTCGATGTCTACGCTCGTAACTTTACCATTATGGGTGACCATCCAATTATACAGATGATTACTACAGAGGTATCTACCCGTGGGATGAGCGAACGATGGAAGATACCGTTAGGACGAATGCTAAACCTCATACCCAAGGAACGACTCTTTTTCTCGCTCAACGGCACACCAGGGCACTACTTGCCAAAGGTGCAATCAATTGTCCCGAATGCTGTGGCTGTAATTATCCACGACGAGGAGACTGCCAAGGCGCTAAGGGACTATGGAGTCAGAGATCTGAAAGAGTTCGGAAAGGGTAAGAAAGTAGCTTCTGTAGAACCCATCGACTACGTCATCTATCAGTCTAATAATTACACGGCACGCAAACGCGCATCGAAGCAGGAGCTTCCAGAAACGACCATAAAGATCCCAGATGGGAGGCTTCTCGAGGAGTACATCCGCCGGATCGGGAGATTCCGCCATGACTACGTTGTCACCAGGGACATGAAGCATCTCGACGGAATCGGAATAGGTCTGGCGGCATTCATGCGCAAGGTGGGAACCAAGATCGTGACAACCAGCGAAGGCCCTATGGCAGTTAAGGACATACCAAAGGACATGTACCCCATGCTATGCGTCTATGACATGCCCGACACAGCCCAACTCATGTTCAAGGGCAAGACAGCAGCGGACCTATCGCTTGGTGAGCCATGGGAGAGCAACAACAACACTCCTGTCATAGGAATACTTGCTGACGCTAACACGATCTTTGAAGTCATGTTCTACTTCGAGGAGCGAAGACGACAGTTCGAGCTTGACACTGAAGGGTCCATAATCTCCAGAGCCTATTTTGGAGATAACTGGTACTCCAGAGGCAACTTCTACGAGCACAACCTGTCAATACTACATGTGTACCTCATGTGCAAGGACAAAGAACTTGCCGGCTTATTCCAGATCGCCATGGGTGATGCCAACAACTACGAGGAAATGGTTAAACGCCGGACCAAAGTCCTCGACACGCTCGCGCATCTCGACAAGAGCTGACTTGGTGTTATTAGTTAGGAGATAGTGAAACAGGAAATGAGTGCAGAAGAAAATCCATTCCTGATGCTCATCACAGACTACAAGAAACCCAAGTCATTGGCAGAGCTCGAAGCCCTCACGTCGGCTTCGGGCTTGCCACGCTACTTCAGCAAGACCTCCATAACTCCTGATCGTCTCCTTGATTCGAAGCACGTGAACTACATATTTGCCACGGACGGGTGGAGCGAAACCAATGTCACAATACAGAGTCTGAGAGCATCACTCCCAGACTTCGTGACTGTAAGTTCCAAGGCAACCAAAGTTGCCGTGTCAAGCAGGATAATGCGAGCACTGGAGAGATCAGTTTCGTATGTCGCAGCAGAGAACCAGCGAGCATTCTTCCTCATGGAATCGGCTAACAATGGTCATTACCTTACCACCCTCGACTTCAAGAACAAGGTCTGGGCGACCAATTGCCCAGAATACAACAATGTAGACAAGAAAACAGGGGGTCGCACAATCAGGTTCGATGTGTGCAAGCATTTACTTTCGGCAATTCCCTACTACAGAGCTGATATCCTAGACAAGTCGAGAGTGCCACTTTCAGAGAAAGCTGCATGGATGGACACCTATGATAGGTGCTACAACAAGGGGCAAGCCTTCGAGGCCAACTGGATCTACTACTTCGTCAAAGAAGTTATTCCCAAGCTAGGATTCAGCGCAGGCCACTACGACAGTGGTACAGACGTCAACGAGGCAATAGGATATCTCGAGAGGAAGGTTTAGAGCATGTATCTACAATGTAACAAGTGCCAAAAGGAAATCGAAGCGGACTGGATCATCTGCCCCACTTGCGGAAATCCACTAGATGGCAACTCAGAAGTCGCCATTGTCGAGAGCGCAATAAAGGCTTGGCGCAAGGAAACCAAGGCAAAGTATGTGCCATCACCTTCTGAAGAGACCCTCTACAGTATGTTCCAAGAAGGTAATGGGTACATCTACACGCTACGCGACGAGGACTGTGAAATATGTGACTTTGGCGCGATGGCTGTAATCGTGGCAATCAAAGGGTCAACAGTACCAGTTTCGATTTGCGCCAACTGCGGCCATGTTCAGAAGCTGGGGGCCAAAGAAGCACATGATCGTGGCTTAACGTTCACCCAGATGAATAAGGAGCAGAAGGAGACCAAGCCTTGAGCAACCCAAATGACAATAGGAAACTTCTAGCGGTATACCGCTTCGAGTACAGCTATGATGGCGTCCCCTCGTATTCCCTTGCCACAGTATGTACAGACCAATCTGGAGTTGAAGACTTTCTCCGTGATAACAGGTTCTTCAATCCTTCCGTCCACACTGTCTTCAAAGTGAATACGTTAGGACCTAACCCCAAACGGGTTAACACTGAAATTGAATACAACAAAGAAGACGACAGTCCAGACGTCGTATGCCCGAAGTGCCCTGCTCCGCTGAATAGTATCTCGATCTTCCCTGTTGACATCGACGAGATGGGTAACCCTACCAGCGACTATTCCAAGAGAACGAAGGCGGCATGGATGCATGGGAAGTGCAAGACGACATTCCCGATTGAAAACGTTGTCAGGTACTACAACGAAAACGGGAAGATGGAGCGGGAAACCCCATTTCCACCTGAACCATCAGAGGGGCCACAATGAAACAGAAGCCAGTGATTATGACAATCACGGTGGAGCCTCCAGAGTCATTCAACAGAAGGGTGATTACGAGACTCGATGTGGGCTACGATGTACTCTACGACTTTCCAAAACCGCCCTATGAAAGACTCGTGCGAGTTTTGTCGATCAAACACGTGTTGAGCAAGGGTTGGCTTAACCATCACAGGTACACATGGGATCTCTACTACGTGAAGATGAGAATATGTGATGGCCAGCCCGGCGCCGGCAGGATCTATGTCGATAAACATATCCCAGCCGACAACGTCACCTACGTCCGCATAGAACCCTATGGCATGGTAAGTAGCCTTCTGAAGGACAAAGGGGTCCTGAAGTATCAAGAGTGAGACAATGCCTCGTTACGAAGAATCAACTCATGTGGCGGCAACGAAGTGCCCTGAATGCGGGGAAGAAGCTGTCTACGCTACCCTCATAACCGACACCATAACGATGCGGGCTGTCGAGTCGTACAACTGCAAAGATTGTGGAGTTGAATGGAATTGAGCGCGCAAGAAACAGAAAAGAAGTATTATACGCCGCCGGCCGCAGAACAACCAGTACCTCTCAACATTGACAAGGAGCAGACACAATACGCTGAGGATCTAACAGCTCTCGGCGGCAGTAATGGCGTAATCGAGATGAAACTCGAGCAATCAGTCGTTATGGCGCGTCTCTCCAAGGATATCTACAAGGACTTCAAGTCAGGATTTAGGGAGCTCTTCGCCAACGCGGTATCGGCATGCACACTCGCGAAGGAAATCTTCAAGTCCAAACCACGGGTGGACATAACTCTCAACCCGAAGACAAGAGAGCTATCCATACGCGAGTTCGACAGTATCGGTATGTCAACCGAGGTCTTCAAAGAGGTCTACACCGTCGTAGGCCGCTCAGGAAATTTCGATAGGACAAGACCAGGGCAATTTGGTTTTGGCAGGTTGGCATGGGTGACCTTGTCAGACAGGATGATCCTCGAAACTCATTACAGAACCCCAGATGGAAAGACCGGCAAGTACGCTGTCCAGGGGCAGAACGCTTCGTCGTTCGTGGTGCTTCCCAAACCCACTTTGAACACCTTCGGGACGACAGTGAAGCTTGTTCTCTACGATGAAATAAACATCTGCGCACTAGTCAAGTACATCATCAAAGCCTGCGAATTGTCAAAGGTTGACACCTACCTGACTCTGACATCAGGAATAGGGACCCGCAAGCAAACTAATACGACAGACGATGATGAGGATGACGACGAAGAGTACGATGATGACGGCGAACTCAGTCCAAGCACATTCAAGGCTGGCACAACCAAACTCAACGTGACATACCACCAGAAGGTGGTTGCTCTCACGAATGGGAAATCTGACTACAGTGTCACTGGTGCGTCAATACTCAAGGAGTATATGATCACTGGCAGCGGCTGGGAGATGTATGGTGCATTCCTCACCGAAAAGGAATCCAGCGGGCTAAAGAAACTTGTGTTCGCCAACAACAGCTCATCTAGAACCTATCTCATCGGCCTCCCGATAGAAGCCGATATCTCTCTCCCATTCTCGGTATGGTATGTGAACGTTCTTGACGAAGGGAAGTTCCAGCCAACAGCTGACAGGGAAAGGCTGAAAGACAAGGCAGGAGAAGAGCTCCTGGCTCAAATCACCGCTGAAATCAGAAAAACATTTATCGCCTTCAATGTCAGTGACCTCGTTGGGTATCTCAACCTCCCAGCAGACGATAGAATCATATTGAGTGGAGGCAATGCTGCCTTCCGGGGGTATGTCGACAACCGCACCGTTCAGGTCATAGAAAGCCTTACAGGATACATCAAGTGGAAGAATGCCGAACAACACAAGAGCGCGTCGTATGACAACGACTCGCTGTCCCATGTGCTCGCTTCAGTTCCTTCAACTGACAAGATATTCATAGAACCGGCGCGGTTTGTCGAGAGACACAATCAGATCATATTCGCTCTACTTCCCGACGCCGTCATAGTCAACTGCCGGGACGATGATAACAAGGTCAATCTCCTTGTTGGGGCTGGAGCGAAGTTAGCAAAAGACTACATCGCAACAATACCAAGATCCCAACGACCTAAGCCTCTTCACAGCGGCACGGGCCATTCCGTCGGCTACGTCACCACATACGGTGCAACCAGTTACAGTAGGTCAACACCAGAAATAGAAGCGGTCCAGAGCATTCCTTCAAATGCAATCCGCATACCCAGAAAGGTTGGCTTGGAGGCCTACAAGAATGTCATGGCAAGCGGAATACAAACCGATTACGTGCTTGTCTCTGACAGCCCGGACTATGGCGAACAAGGGTTGAAGTTCGACGAATTCATAACCAGCATAGCCAAGACGAAGGTAGAAACAAACCACGGTGCAATAGCTATCGAAGGTCTTTCTGCCAACAGGCCCACACTCATACCGTATGACCGTCCAGAAATGGTCAGGCTTCTCAGTAAGGACAAGAACACCATAGTCATAGGGACCACCGACAGGATTTTTGAAATCATGTTCTACCGCACCTACAAGGGACTCAAGTACGAAGTCGACCTCGATGCGGGTTCCATTCTCAGACGTTACACTCCTCGCAAGGTCTGGGACAACCGATACAACAATGATGCTAATGAAGCGTTCGACATCCTGACCATCTACTTCGTTGTGAAGAACAAGAACCTCGCAAGACTACTCATACAAGCCTACGACGAAGATGCGCAGAGTGTCATGAAGACCCTCTTCAAGATCCCCGATATACTCGACGAATCGGTCATGAAGCAGATCCAACCATAGAGCTGTTCCCGCAGGATGAAGGGGCTCTGGCCCGGACCTCCTGACTTCTAAATGGGCAATGAACTCGAAAAGGAGGTGAAAAGAAGAGTGAGAACAATAGTAGGACACCAGGGCGACGTGATCGTAGAGCGCGTCTCAGCAGTCCCGAAGAATGCCATCAAGGCTACTTCGAAGACTTTGAGCCTGCATAGCGAATCTGGCAACAACCACATCCTCGATGCGTCGGCGGTTTTCAATGCCGACTCCGAAGAGAGCTTCGTGGTAGCTGACGGGCCGACCCAGATGACCCATCCTCAGCATCCGACACTGAGTTTGGCACCAGGCATCTATGCGGTGAGACACGTCCGCGACTTCACGCCCAGGCGCAATATACTCGACTAGAGCGCCAAAATCTGTAACGAAGAACTGTAGGTGGCAGCGCCCCAGATTGTTGTACTAAGGGGCCCTACCACCACCGATGTCAGCAGCGCCGTTAAATAATCAAAAGTAGTTGAAAGATATGACCAAGAGGACAATCGTAGGACATCAAGGCGATGTCATCGTAGAGAGGATCTCTGCAATCCCGAAGACCGCAAGGAAGCTCGACACCAAGAAGATCGAGATGCACAGCGAGTCTGGTGTCAACCACGTGCTGGACGCTTCGGCCGTGTTCGCTGGAAGCGGCGAGACCGAATACGCGGTACTCGACACAGCTAGCACCATGACCCACACCCAGCACCCGAAGCTGGACCTAGCGCCCGGGATCTACGCGATCCGACACGTCAGGGATTACACCCCCCGACGTAACATGCTGGACTAGAAGTTCCAGAGAGAGGACGGACAGGCTATTGCCTGTCCGTTTCCTCCGTTTTTACGATTTACAATGGAAGTGACTCATGTGGAAGGCATCATATCTATGACTTCCGAAGGGTATCTGCAGCTCACACATAACGATCTGAAGGTCATCCTCGAGTCGCTTCCTGGCGAAAACGGCAGACTACGCTTCACGGTGGCCGGTATGATACCACCCGACAAGTGGATGATCGTAGAAGATGGGTCTGCATGTACTAGCATCCTAAACACGATAGACCATAGAAACCAAGAAGCTATGCTCAAGCTGGTAATGGGCACGGTCTATCCAAAGTGGGAGCAAGGCATCGCCATCAAAAGGGTGGTATCCGACCTGTCATGGGTCGAATCGCATGACTGGAAACAGTATCTGACGGCAGCAGGTCGGAGATCCCGCCGTGTGGTCAATCCAACGACGTTCTTGGAATTGATCGGCAGTGTGTCTCATGTGACCAACTGAGGGGTATAACAGTGACAAGCAAAAACGAAATTGCCGAAGCACTTGCAATCGTGGCGCAGCAGCCCAACCTTAGGGGAAGACAGAGCCGTGCCCCGCCGAAGGTTACGACCTTCGAGTGCGTTCATGAGTGGCAGCTAACGCCCGCCAGGAATGGAATTCTCTTCTGCCCGAAGTGCAGAGGATACTGGCATCTGGTCGTAGGTTGGATGAGAGAGCCAAGACGGGTCAAGAGCCTGATGAAAGATGACGGCGTAGTCAGGACTCAGAGGTAGACCTTGATGAAACAGACGAGAAATCAGGTCAGAAGAAACATGCCCCGACGCGCCGTTAAGAGCATAGTAAGGGATAATGTAAAATGAATCCAGAACAAGAACAATTGACAGACGTGAAAACCGAGACCAAGTTCTTCAGGCAACCAGGACCCAAGATAGACCCTCTTGCTATCGAGAAGGGGGCTATTACATCAGAGCTTTCGGCACTTGCTGATGACAACGGTCTGATTCGCGTTCAGCTAGACGCCGAGGCAGTACTTCCAAGGATAGCCAATGGCATCTACGCCAACTTCGAGAGCGGTTTCAGGGAAACTTATGCCAATGCCATAACAGCCTGTCTCAATGCCAAAGAGGTCTTCAAGGCAGATCCAAGGATCGAAATAACCTACGACGTCCAGAACAGGTTACTAGAAGTTGCAGAGATCGATAGCACCGGCATAACCTACGGAATGTTCAAGGACGTGTATGTCGTGGTCGGGCGATCCGGCAACTTCGACGCTACCAAACCTGGGCAGTTTGGATTTGGCCGCCTCGCTTGGACCACACTTTCTGACCGTATGATCCTAAAGACGAAGTACAGAAACAGTAGCGGTCAAACTGGCTGTTTCGCCGTTGAGGGCAAAAACGGCATGGCATTTGCTATACTCCCCACACCAGACTTGGAGTATTATGGGACCACAGTCAGTATGGTGGTCTATGAGAAGATAGACCCTCTCAGGCTGATTGCCTACATCAAGCAAGCTTGCAGACTGTCGCCAGTAGACACTTTCTTGACTCTGTCTGATGGAGAGAAGAAGGAACGCACCAAGCTCAACGACACCTACGAAAACGTCATGACTGACCAAAACCGTTTCATAAACGACTCGACCTACAGAAGCGACTACAACCAGTACAACTACAGTGAGGTCATAACCTTCAAACTACCCGGGTTCGATGTCTACGCCCTCAACATAACCTACCGCGCAAAGACCGACATGACTTCGATACCGAGCACAGAATCGGGAATCACAAGAGCAGTTCTTCTCAACCTCCCAGTGTATACCAACCTGAGGCTCCCATTCAGCAGAGCACTCATATGCATAACTGACGAGCGGGCATTTCCACCAACGGCTGACAGGGAACGTCTCAAGGAAGAAACAGAGGCCCAAATACAAAGCAAACTCTGGCCAGTATTGACACAGTATTTCTCGAAATATGTCGTTCACAACGTCAGTCAATTCACGAAACTGGACGTCGTTGATAGGGCTGTTCTCCTATCGTTCTCGCGCAGGCGTAACGGGTGGACTACTAATGACGGCCGTACGCTCTTGGACAGAGAGACTGACGAGTTCATCACCACGCTGTCTTTCAACGTCGACGTCAAGGGGATAAGCGAGAGGAGGAGGATCCAACGACTAGAGCTGGCGGTGATGCTAACCGAGTTCACCACCGACGAACTATTCATTGAAGATTCCAACTATACATCGAGACATCTGAAGCTGCTGAGACAGGTATACCCTCGCGCCATACTCATAATGGGGAAGGACTACCAGCAGATCGAGGTCCAGAACGTAATCTCTCAACTCAACCTGAGGAGTGCAACGCAATACATCACAGAGAACAACCTGAAACTCCCACGACCTCCTAGAACTGCCCGTGGATATACAATCCACCGGTCGAAACACCGTTCAGGATACTCGTTCGCTGATGAGACACAAACCTTTTCTGACGCAAAGGACATAACCATCGATAACCTAATCAAGGTCGGAAGGAAGGACTCCGTGACAAAATACTCGGAACTCCTCGAGTCATTTCCAACAAAATACACAGTCACATCAGCAACTAACATCAAAGGCGGCGAGGCACTAGATGACTTCATATCACGAGTAGAGGCAACCACCCAGGTAACAAACAAGGGACCCATGGCCGTGAAAGAGTTCCTCAAGTACGACTCCATATTCCTTACCATGCACGACAACCCTGCCATCGCACCCCTAGTCTATCCCAACGACACGAGACTCGTTGTCATCGACAATGTTGATCGCCTGTTCGAGATAGCAATGTACCTTACAAAGAACGGCAAGGCCTATGTCTCACGCCTCGACCCATCAGACGAATTCGAGGCAATTACAGGCAAAAAACCATACAAGTTCTACAGTGGATACAGCAGTCTTAACGACCGCGCCAACATACTGTGGACACTCCTGCGCATCTATGCTGCAGCCAAGGACAAGAACGTGGCTTACCTACTCATGAGAGGAGTAGGGCAATCCAGCACCGAAGAATTCCCGGAATCCACAGAACTGGCACTCAAGATCGCCAGTCAAGACCTTCCGACGAATCAGAAAAGGAAGTGAATGAAATGAGAAACTCACTAGAATTACTGAAGAAATACGAACCATTGATCAAGAAGATCGACGGAAGCAAAAGGAAGAAACGCCTTGTCTCCGTTGTACGAAAATTCCAACCAGACAAGGAACAAATGAAAGCCGTAATCGCCGAACTCAAAGCAGACCCACTCATGGACCCCTTCGTCGCTATCACCAAGGTCAGAAAAGGCGTTACAAAAGATGACTCACAGATTGTTATCAATCTAAGAGACAGTCGTGTTGTCAAGGCAAGCCAAAACGCCGCACTTGCAACCAATGCCAGTCAATCGGAAAACGCCACTGAAGCATACATCGAATGGCTAACATCACGGTCCTACCTCAGCAGAAATGTGGTAGAACAGCTTGAGACGCTTCAGTTTGTTGAAGAAGAACTAGGTACGAGCGAGCCAGACTAGGAAGGTATTTTCGACGTAACTTTCACAACAAGTTAGAGTTACGTCGAAAATAATCAGGACTGCTTAAATAGATACTTGTGTCAATAAGGCATGTTAGGCTTTCTTGGTGCATTAGCTGGTTTAGAAAAAGCAGAATCCCCCCCGCATGAACTTGGGATAAACGGGACCCTCGGCTTATCTAGTTTGAGCAGTCCGGTTGCTCTCGGATGCAGAACCCAGCAATTGAGGAGATGGAATTGAGCGAAGAAGAAAACAGTGGGCATGTCTACGACTCCATGTCGCCTCATGGAGAGGTCCCTCCATCTATGTCAGAGATGGGACAAATCTTTGGCGGTCGTGCCATGACAAGAAAGCAGTATGACTTCATCAAGGGCCAGTATGCTATCACAAAGAACGCGAGGCCGCACAACGTTGTGAAGGCTGCTGTCAGCACCCTTCCGCTCAGCGACCAGCTGAAACAGAGAATAATGGAACTGGTGGAGCCTCAGATTGAGAAGTACAGAAAGCAGAGCGGTCTCACTCTGAACCAAGCAGTGGCTTACCTCGTGAAGCAGGCTGCTTCGCAGGTGAGCATGATCACGACAAATGAAGAACTCCAGGACTATCTATCGAAGTCTAACCTTCGCCTCTTTAAGGTGAAGCGTGTTTCGTTCAGGATAATGACTGGTGAACCATCAAAGGTGCAAATACTTATCGATGGGCATCAGTACAAGGGGAAAAAGAAGCTTGTAAAGCTCCACAACAACATTTACGACCTCAAGTTGAAGCCCGATCTTGCTGACGTTGACAAGAACGGCGAATTGAACATACAACTCATAGGTGCGGTCGTCGCCATTTCAAAAAGTCAGTTCAAGGCAATCGGGACCATGTTCAACAACACCCGTGTGAATGTGCGGGTAAGCAGCAAGAGGTGTTTCAGCCTCTTCAAGACAGAGAAACGCGTCTCAAGCACTATAGACGACCAAGCACGTATACAGAGCCGCGATATGAAAATCGCGAATATCATGAAGAAATTTAACCCATCGTCCAACAACTACCCAATGAGCAGGACTATCTACGACAAGAGCGGCCACATGATAGATCTGCTCAGAGAGTACAAAGAGACCTACTATCGCATGATCCACGAGGACCATGGCAAGTCGCCTGAGACGATAGCCCTGAATGCACTGATGGAATCAGACAGAAAGGTGTTCGAAAAAATGACCCCAGAAACTAGGCAGACAGCAACGGAATTCTTCCGTATGGCATGGGATGGACTGGCAAGTAAGGAAGATATCAAGTACGTTGGTATCAAGGGCCTGCTTGTTCCGTCGGAATTTGAAAGGACAAGAAGGAGGTGAAAAAATGGTAACTAAAACTATTGACGAATACCAGGAACTGCCGCTTTCGAAGTGTGAACCACACTCTCTGACAATATTCAGATTCGACTACACAGGAACTGACGTGGAAGATCTTAGCGCTTCCATACTAGCCAAGGGACAGCTCGAACCAGGATACGCAGTGCTCGACGAGAAGACCGGGAAGTACCTGATCTACATCGGGCAGAAGAGACTGGCCGCACTCCAAATGGCTGCAAAGAAGGACAAGAATGTGAAGACCTACAAGGCGATGGTCAGCAAGAACATCTCCAACAGTGAGATCTTCACAAGGGCCTACATTGAGAATGAAGTGCGGAGCAACCTCGACTGGGTCGAGAAGCTCAAGCTTTACCACACACTCAACGACAGCTTTAACAGGAATGACAAGCAGGACATACTGACTGCAACCAAGCTGAGCCCAGCAAAGGTGGACGAATGTGCCAAGCTCTTTGACGTCTTCACCGAAGATGTCATGAAATCAATCTACGACACAGAGCGCAAGACAGGGTTCAGGCTTACAATGAAGCACCTTGACGAGATCGTCAGAGTCAAGAACCCAGACAGCATGATAGCCCTCGCTGACCACGTCTGCAAGACGCAGATGTCTGCAAGCACACTGGCATCACTCATTGACAGCAAAGCACTGATCACAATCCTTCCAAAGCTCGAGGAACCATCTACCACTGGCTCCGATGGATATGAGCCAGCAACAAGCAGCGGCTCTTCTGCAGATAATGACATGGAGGGCCCAAGCTCAACCCCAGATGTACCAATGCCGAAGGCTCAAAAGGTCAACGGTGATTGGCTCACGGGCGACGGCTACATGGTCGAATGCCCGAAGAAGAGCTGCGGGGCAGTAAATTTCTTCGAGGCAACTATTGTTGCCAAGGTGAAGTTTGCCGACCCACTTTCGAGCCCTGCTAACACAGTGTCAGCCGAGACTGATGTGGCTCCCAACTTCGCAGTTGAGGCGTCGCACTCATGCTGGAAATGTGGCGACCAGTTGGTAGTGAAGTTGGCGTCTGTCGAAGACTCGGGTCTCACCGATGCTGTCTCAAAGTCTGGTGACTTGAGAGCGCACTCGGAGAAGCCTGTGAAAGTATCTGTCTTCTGCGACGTCGACAAGAAGAAGTACACTGTCACGGCAAACGACAAGCAGTACGTCTTGGACAAGAGCGGGAAGTTGAAGCCGGAGGGACGTTAAGTCCCTCCCGGCGGTTCTTTTTGAACCAATAGGTGGCTTAATTGCAAGTGAAAATATACAACGTCAATGACATCTACAAGGCGCTCAAGGTAGCAATCTCCAAGCAATCCAAGGGAAGCACAAAACTTGCAGGACTTGACGAGTTCTGTGCTAGCAATAACCTGAACTACAAGTCAGCTTCGTTACTGATCGAAACAATGGGCAACCTCCATCCCGACTTGGTAGACCTGGTTGTAATCAGCCGTGGTGGGAATTCCAAGAACTTCGTGCAATCACTGGCATCGAGGCTTCATGTATCAACCATCAGCCCAACGTTATCTAGCAGATCGTTCGTCATTCCATACTCCTTTGCCCGATTCATAGCGAGGCTTGACAGTGACGACCAGATAACATTCGTCAACCGCTGGAAGGACAATGGGCTTGATGTAAACTTTGCGTCACTGGAGGCTCTCACCGCTCGTTCAAAGATTGATGGATTTGAGTTTGCATACCAGCAGACCTTCACTACCTACGCCCAACGCCTCGAAATCCAGCAGGCAGCACTAATCCGAGCCGCCGGAGCACGAGGGTCCGATTTGGTGGACGAACTGATCAAAAGCGGGTACGATGCCAACATTGTAACTGCAACTGTTAATGCTCTTACCTATGCTGGTATCTTGAAGAGGGACAACAAGCACAATGATTATGAACTTGGCGACAAGGCTCATGACATATTCGAAAGGGCATTCAAGGGTCAACCATACAATGCTATGGCCATATGGCTCTCAACGATGTTCAGTGACATCGGGATTCTCCGTGTTACCTCCAACAAGTACAAGATGAAGCAGATACTGAAGGCAGTGAGGGAGAAGCTCGAATATTACGAGAAGCAAGTGGATGCCAAGGTGCCAATCCCGAATCTGAAGAAGTGACCTAACATGCAGCAAGCAAAACAGACGAAGGTGCGTCTGGGGAAGAGGGTACTGCTCAACAGTGAGCAGATAGAGTTGGAGGGTCCATCTGAGGAGCTCCTAAGGTTGACTGTCGACATTTCGTCGATACCAAATGCCAAGCATATGGAGTTCGTCACCGGCCTTACAAGGAAGCTGAAGTCCATTGATACCCGTTACAGGAAGGGGGCCGCGAAGGGTGGCAAGCGGGTATTCGTGGGTTACGGCAAGAATAGTAAGGCGGCAACGTTCTATTGGGTCCCGCTCTACATTCCCAATCTTCTCAAGCGGCTCAGGACTGTCAGGTATGACATTCTGCAGCACCACGGTGACATTCTCACCATCGGAAAGAAGAGGGTCCACATAGTGATGGTGAACAAGATCCCTGACCTTCAGAAGGAGATAGACGAGTTGAATACTCGTCTTATGAAGAAGGCCGTGATTGACGGGATCGACAGGTACAGTACCAGCAAGAAGTGGGGAGAGGTACAGTCCTTCCTTGCAGGCTATGGTATCAGTGTCGAGACGCCGCAAAACACAGTCTATCCAATGAGGGTGGAGCACAGTCAGATCTGGATCGAGCCATCGGTCTACATCAAGTACGCAGAGGACCGCGTGAAGGACATGCTCGGGAAGATCTCCGATGAGGAGAAGGCCGGGCTTGATGACCTCAAGAAGCGGATGCAGATGAAAGAAGCCGAGATGGTGAAGGCCATTGAGGACCGCTTCAAGGATGAACTCAGTGTCTTTGTACACTTGCTCGCAGAAGCCGCCGGCGGAAAGCCGAAGGCCGTCAATGCGAAGTACAAGAAGCTGAGACAGAAGCTGGTCGTCAGTGGTGCGGACTCCACTTCCCAGGTCTTCAACGTCCTTGATAACGTGGTGGATGCCCTGAAATCAAGGAAGGCTGACAAGGCCGACTCTATCAAGAAGGCCTCCGAAGCAGTTGCGCAGTTCCTTCAGATTGCCCCACGGGGCACTGCTGAAGAGAACCTCAGACTGGCGGCTCAAGCATTGAAGGGTGACAAGGCGAGCATCTTCCTGGAGCTACTGTAGCTCCGGGAAGACTGTTTTATAATTGCAAATAGGTAGTGCACGATGCCAAAGAAGAAATCAGATGAAGAATTCGCAAGAGAGGTAGAATGGGCTCTCAAAGATCCCCCGAAATTCGAGGGGTTAACGGTAACAGACCTAGCAGAACGCCTTAATGAGCCCGTGTCTACCAACAGAGTCCACCGCGAGATTCTTACTAACACAAGACGCAAGACCAAGCTCTACACCCTACTGGAACATAGGGGTATTGGCAGCAAGCAGAAGACGTAGGCGCCCGCCTTTTATTCAGAACTACAGTGGTGACAAAAAGATGTTGGAAATACACATAAAACGAAGCATAATCCGTGTCTACTTCCGTAGCTACACCGACGAGTCCGTGGTCAAGTCCCAACTGAATGTCGATTCCGACGGGGTATACAAAGCCCCAGATAACACGAGTCAATGGTGGCTAGCGAACGGTCGGGAAGGCGTCACTTGGTACTACGATGAAAAGAAGCGGGACAACGCACTATCGAAGGACAATAAGGAGCGCAATCATCGTGTCTCGTTCGTGATTCCCCCATATGGTATTTCATTCATAGAGGTCGACTCGGCGTGAGCACAGAGGTTGCGGCATTACAGCCGGGACCTTCCATGCCCACGATTGAGTGTGAAAAACAGTTCCAATTCCTTAGCAGGAATAAGCCTGGGGTGTTTGTCCTCTATGCGTTCAGCGACTCTGGTCATGGCTGGGTAAGGATCAGGAAGGATGTGCTTGGGCGTCTTGGGATAGCTGGTAAAATAACCCCCTATTCATACATGCGAAGGCAGTTCGCCTATCTAGAGGAGGATGCTGATGCATCGCTTCTAGTCGAAACATTGCTGCGCCGCGGGATAACCGTGACGTATAGGGATAGGACCGCCGACGGCAGGTCCAGAATTCGCATGTTCGAAAGCTACAGGAAGCCGTGACCATGCCGCTCTCTGACAATCCAATCAATGCGGCGTTTCTCAAGGGCGAGATACGAAAAGCGTGGGCACCAGAGCGTGAATTGTAACTTGCCAAAGGAAGTAATGGGCGAAGGAAACCCCAACTACGGCATATTCCCATCGGCTAAGAAGGCCGCTCGTTTCATGGAGCTCTCAGAGAGGGCCATGGACGGCGGCCTCCCTGCCAAGGAACTTAACGAGTGGGCCAGGCTCTATGTCCTAGCCAAAGGTGTGCTTCCTGGTGAGATGGAGCTAAGGCGCGGCCGGTTAGTCTACAAAACTACTGGCAAGCAAGTCGTTGCTTCCAAACTCACCCAGGCCGATTGATACCATCGGAAAATCGAAGACTTTGGTAGAGAAATATGCCAAGACTAGAACAAGAAGCAGACAACGTGGTCGGCAACTGCACAAGTAGGGAAGGCTGGTAACAAATGAGTCTCCAATTCAGCAGATATCTCGTGATTGCTCTCTGCATCGATGATGCCGTGGGTTCCAAAGATGTTGACGGGGTATACGTATTCGAGGCATCGTTCGCCTCGCCCAAGTTCCAGAGGGAATACTTCCAAAAGATACTTGGATGCCCTAGCACTACCACACTCAATGGGAAAGAAGTCGGTTGCTTCATACTACCAGATGGTGTAAAGGCTATCGATGTTTCCATGGCCACACGCATGGCCAGAGCCAAGTTCACAGACGGGCATGGTTCAGTTGGAACGAAGTTAGAGATTGAAGGAGAATACGATTAAACGAGGAAAAAGAAAATGCCAAAGAAGAAATCAGATGAAAGAGAGGTTCCACTGACCGGAAATGAGGAATTTGATAGAATATCGAAGTTCCTCAGAGACACTACCACACTGGTCTCCATGAACTACATGGGTCTTACTCAGAGGGATGCTATCAAGACTCTCTGGTGTGGCCTCCTGACCAAGGGGACTGTGCTGCTCTATGGGTCTCATGGGACCTACAAGACCAGTATGTCAAAGTTCCTTGGGAAGCTGTTCACGAAGCCCATATACCGGGTGAAGTTTAGCGTCGACAGTGCTGAGCAACTGAGGTCGAGGCTGCATGTGCTTGCTGAAGAGCTATGTGTAGACGAGGAGATGTTGAAACGCAACCTTCTGGCTGGTATCGATCTTCAGTATGCCCAGTATGGGGGCAAAGTCGAAGTCATGGGTGTCGTTGATGCTATCAAGTACAAGATGAAGGGCGACGTTGAGCGCATCCCTCTTGACGTGTACATCAGGCAGGTGAACACTTTCTCAGAGCAGGAAGATGTTGTCGGTTACGGCATCGACAATCCTCTCCTTCTGAAAGACGCTCCACCTCATATGGTGAAACGAAACTACATGGCAAGCGCTGACTTCGTCGTGCTCGACGAGGTTTTCAAGAACCCAAGGCTCATCAGCATCCTCCACAACATGTTGAACGACCGGGAATACGATTCAGTCGTAGGCACCGGGCATGTTGAACCTGAGGCTATAATCCTACTCACTAACCCTCTCAACGATAACTACCAAAGCAACATCTCTCTCGTAGATTTCGCGAGTTTAGACCGATACATGTTTAGTGCCTCCGTGTCTTCGCCAACTAGTGCTGAGATACGCATAATGCAAACCAGGTTCAACTCACATGCTCCAATAGAGCCACTTCCCATAGAGGCAGTCTATGAGGCGCGTAAGCTCTTGAAAGAGGTCAAGGTCCCTGCAGAGATCCAGGCTTTCATTGAAGGATTGCTTTCGGCGATGTCGAAGTGTTACTTCAATGTAGAAGGCAATACCAAGGCCGATGGGGCTGATGTCTTCGCAGTGGAGCATGAGTGTTCCCTCTGTAAGTTCGGCGGTGCTGCTGGCGAAGGCAATTGGTCCATATGTTCAAAGGCAAACGTCGCAAAGGTGCGCAGTAGTATAGCCATCACTAACGCGGTCAAGGTGAGTGCTTTCATAGAAGGGCGCCTGACTGCCAACGATGATGACGTACTGTTTGCTCTCAAGCACGCACTTCCCCACCGCATAAAGTGGAGCGCAGACTTCAAGGCCGACATCCTAAAGTCGACTGACGAAATCATCAAGCGATACAACGAGCTCCTTGTCAACTTTGCAGACCAATTCAGCAGGATTGAAGGGTTCATCAAGTCGCGAGACATCGCAGAGGGCCTCAAGATCCGCAACGACAACAAAGATGTTCCCGTTGTCATGGCCTTCCTCGATGAGTTCCTGGACCGGGTCAAAGAATCCGCGATGACGGATCGCGATACTGAGACACTTGAGCGGCTTGAGAAGAAGGTGGACATAAGTGGCGCACTCAAAACACTCGGACGTAAGCCAAGTAGTTCGTGAGATGCAGGAGCGGATACGCCCCGCTCCTCCTCCCGTGGCTCATAAGGTGACCAAGATAAGCACTTTTGGGATTGACACCAAGCGAGAAGTAATGTATCTTCCCGAGTGGCATAACGCACCTGATATCTGGCCCTTCATCCACGAGTTTGTTGTCCACGAGTACAATCACACCAGAATTTGCGGCATTCCGTACACCTACATAGAGGGGAAGCGTCTCGAAGCTGCAATAATGGCAGGGCTCAAGAACCCATATGACGGCAACGAGAAGTTGCCAAAGGGGGTTGCCGCGGACCTGCTCAACATAGTAGGAGACGCCGTCAACAACATCTTCATTCACGGCCAAAAGTTCGCCGGTCACACCTTCAACATGAGGGCGACCCAGGAATCTTGGGTAAAGCGCTTTCCCCCTACCAAACAGGACGATGGCGTTGGCAAGCAGGTGGATGGGTATTACATCCTGAACCTTGTGTTCCAGCACTTCTTCGGGGGCAAGATCCTCATCGACAAGCCAGTCTCAGGGCGTGTTGAGTTCAAGCAACTCATTGACGACATAAAGGGACTGGTAGCCCAGGCACGCACAAATCCCGCCACCAAGGACACCCAGCTCGTGGTTGGTGCGGCGAAGATGATATGGGAACTCTCTGACCACAACGACCAAGACAGAAAAGACCATTGCCTTGCGCCGCGCTCCGCTGAGGGAGACGAGCTCAAGAAGCTTGCAGAAATCGCGGTCGAGTTTGGCCTAGATGTCAAAGACCTTATCGATCTCGCAGAAAACCCTGATCTCACCAAACCCGAAGCAGAGAAACTGCTCGCCCAGGCCAGGAAGTCGAAGTCGGCCGAGATGATCTACAAGTCTCAGGTCGGGTTCAGGAACTTCGTAGGGGGTGCCGGCCAGCCAATATATGCGCCATCGAGCAAGCACTTCAGACCGAGCGACAAGAACGTCTCCATTGAAAGTGTAGCCCTCTATCCCAACGATCCGAGGCGCTGGAGGACACCAACGAAGTACATTCTCACCAGCGTCCAGACCAAGTACGAGAAGGAACTGGGGTTCAAGAAGGTAATCGGCATAGTCGACAATTCTGGGAGCACCAGCGATCTCTTCAAGGGAAGGATGGTACTCCTTCACGAGTTCGACGTGCTGGCATCTCTCTGCGGATTCGCCATCGACAACAGGCTCCCGATGGATGCGTATATCTTCAATGACAATGTGGTATCGCTCCGTGGGAAGCCACAGGAACTGCTAACGAAAGCACTGGAATACACATCACACGGCGGCACCATACTCCGCTTGCCCTTGGAGCGCATCACCAACGAGAAGGATTGCTTGGTTGTCATCATCACAGACGGCGAAGTCAATACTGGTGATGTAAAGATGGTCACGAAGCTCACCAGCAGCAACAAGGTCATCGGGATGGTTGTTGACAAGAACTACAGCGACAATGCGATGGTAACCACGCCAGTGAAGAACTTCATCCTCTACACCGCTAATCCGAGTGGTGGGCAGGCTGTGATCTTCAACGAGTTGAAGAACGCACTAGCATAACGCCGAAAGATGGCATGCCGGCACTTTTTGGTCCGGCATACCTTCCCACGACTGTAAGAATTACACGAGGGATTACCTATGGCAACAACCATTCTACTGCACGCCACACACTCGGCAAAAGTTGGGTCCATAATGGCCCATGGCTTCAGGGTATCGAAGCATACCAAGCGTGGAACCGCCTACGATGATGATGGGATCACTATCGATGAGAGGCGGCTGGAAGCATACATGCAATCCGAACAAACCCTTGAGAAGGTCCGCCAGGAGGTAAGACCGGATCTACCCAGTCGGCTGTATTCTGTCTTCTTTCAGTTTCCTGAGAGTAACGAATGGTTCGAAGATAGCAGAGCCGCCAGAGTTAGCGAAGACGCAATGGGGAGACCAAAGTACGACTTCGGATGCGGGAGAGATGTTGTGTTGGTCATAGACGCGGCGCGCATCTCGGTACAGGGCGCCATAGGAGATAACGCTCTCTCGGATGAAGTGTTCAGAATATATTGGTGCCAGCAGCTGGAGCGCAAAGCAGAACTCGAGGATCCTGTAGAAAGAGCCAGGAAGTTCTGGGAGAATTCCAAACCATTCGATGTCACGGCAGATTATCCCGAGGGGCTCGAATTTCCCGAAATATGGTACCCGGGGGTAATACCTCCTAGGGTTGTGGTGCAGCGGTATGACAGCAACCACCCCTTACCATCGCGTTAAACGTTCAATTTGAGATGAATGGTATTGGCAAATAACAAGCGCAACGTCTTACTGGTGTTCTGTGGACTGCCAGGGAGCGGGAAGAGTACTGTAGCGAAAGAAGTGGCCAAGAAGCTAGGGAACACGGTCGTCGCAGCGACAGATACCTTCAGATTCATGATCTATGAGCCAAAGTACACCTCCGAAGAGTCCAAGTTCATCTATGACAATGCGATGTCATTCGCCGCAAAGGCTCTTGAGAGGGGTTACAACGTAATTCTGGACGGGACTTTCCTCAAGGAGGATTACCGCCAAGAAGCTCTCAAGAGACTAGGTGGACTCTATGACGAGGGCCATGTGGTATTTGTCAAATGTGATGTTCGTGAGGCAAGGGCAAGAAACATCGCCAGGGAGAATGTAGTGCCTGATGACAGTTTTGACAGGATGTGGTCGGTCCTAGAACCACCTGTCAACGCCATCATAGCTGATACCTCTAACTCGGCAGGAGAAGCCGTCTTAGCCATACTGGGCGCACTCACCTGCATAAAGACGGCATAGGACTTTTGATAAAATGGTGGTGAAACGACATGATGTTCAATACATCCAAGCTAGTCAGGTTCAGAAAGTGCAGCGATTGCCGAAAAAGGGTTGCCCTAGTAATCGGCAACGAGACGAACATACTAACAATAGAACTGAGATTCAGGCGTACTTGCCCGCAGTATCCTAACATCTGTCTCAAGTGTGATGCGGCCGAAGGCAAGCTAGAGCGGTTTGTGGAAGCAGCCGAAGAAGAGCAAATGAGGCTGATAGCTGAGAGTTCCGCCCGTTAAGAATCTGGCTGAATATTATCCTGGAAGTGGAAAACATGAATGTCACTGGGAGCGTTAACTATCTCTTTATCTACGACGTAGGCGACGAGATCAAGTTAGACGAAGTCAAGAAGTCACAACTCACCACACCAATAGGGTTGAAGTGGTCAACATTGAGGCCGAAGTATGTTACGGTGACTCCTGCTCCACTGCTAGTCCACATGGACAAGGAGCGCGTGCTGTTCCCCGACTTCACTATGGCAGAAGGAAATACAACAGATGTTGACATTGTTGTGAAGGCGTACGCTATCGGGGCCATCTCCGTCAACATATCGGTGCCTTTCTCTGACAGAAGCCTGGAGACTATCCCAAGGTATGATGAGGCAAGAGTACGTGTGGATGGAACAGAAACTACCTTCAAAAACATCGCCAAGGGCGTTGTCGAAAAGGTAACCGACAAGATCAAGCAGAACATAGTTGACGTCCGTAACGGTACCGAGCCGGAGGAGTACACAACCTTCTGCATAAGCCACTCTGACGTCAAGATCGATGAACGCTACATAGCCAATGTGCCAGAGCTAAGGCAGGTTCTTGCGAAGATAATCAACGGCGACAGAACTAGTACCAGCTTTGCAGAAGACCAGGTCGCTAATTCGCTCAAGCACAAGGTCTCATATTATGAGAATGACGTAGTTTTTGTCGACTGGAGTTCGGCAGTTGTCGTTGACTCTGCCGGGGACTTCGGAGACGTTCTCTTTGTCATCGAGCTGGCCAACTTGCAGCTTCTTGAAATGCGGTACTACGACGCCGTTCTTGACAGGCTTGTAGACGAAGCGTCGCATGAAGTGAAGAAGCGCACAGGGTTGAAGGCATTGCTTCTTGGTTATGGTAAGACAGCTACCAAGGTCGCAGAACAGAAGCTCGAGGTCAACGCTATCCTCGAAGCCACAAAGAACTACACAAAGTTCGTAGGTGATTGGTACCTCGCCAGGGTATACACCAGCTTGGCCGAGAGGCTCCGTCTCAAGGACTGGAACGCAACACTTGAAAGCAAGCTAAGCATACTCGAAGATCTCTACGACCTGATCATACGCCAAGTTGAAGGCAGGCGTAATATGATTCTTGAGATCATCATCGTTGCGTTGATTCTAGGCGAGATAGCAATGAGCTACTTCCAACGGACGTACGTGCCGTTGCATGCTGTCACTACACCGCCATAAAGGTGAAACAACATTGGTAAATCAACCAGAAAGTCAGGAAACGAAAACAAACGTACGCCGGGACGCGGATGCGAAGACTGTCTCACTAGTGGAACGAGAGATAATCGAATCAAAGAACTACGAAACCAAGGAACAGGTCTGGAAGCATTTTGAGGGAGTGCTAGACTTGTTAACTTTTGAAAGCGCAATAGACCAACTCCTCAATGCTGGCAAGATAATGTTCGACGGCCAGTCAATAATCTACACTGGAACCAACAACACCAAACTGCAGGCTCTTGTAGATTCCAGTGTCTCTGTGCATTTTCCATCAAGAACACGACTGGTAGAACTGGCAAAGAAACTCCGCAACGCAGAAGACACGAACCTGCGCAGGGGCTACGCTGGCGAGTTTGCATACTACAGGTACCGTGACGTCGATGACGTCGCTAGCACCCTCGAGGAAATGACCACCAAGGAAAAGGAACCAGGACAAATGGTGTAAGACATGGACCCAAGATATCTTTTGGGCGCAAGAGTATACGCCGTAAAATCAAGCACAAAGGACGGAACAATCCTTGCCATAAGGGTAACAGCAAAAGACGGAAAACGGTGGGCAATACCTGTAGTAGCAGAGTACATCGAACAGGTGAGTGTGGGTACGGGATTCAGAACACTGGTACCAAAGTCAGTATCAGAACAAAAGTGATTCAACTTGATAACATTCCTCATGACTCATGGACGTTTCCTAGAACTGAGCACAAAAGGGAAGCTCAGTGTAGCTACCATAGACTATCCATTTGCCAGTCGACCGGTCTTGGTGCAAACAACCTTGCCGAAGGGGTTTGACTTGTATCACAATGGTGCCGTCTACAAGCCCAACTGGTTGCCAATTCCTGTTGGAGAGAGATTCGTGGCTGTCGACGAAGAGACAAACGCAAAAGTAGAGGCAAAGGTAACTGCCAGATACGCGCCACCCTACCAACAGCACCTGTTACGGAACCATAAGAATAAGTCTGCGTACAAGGATCTTCTCGAGACGGTAACGCACTTTGTAACAGTCGTCTCTGAGCGTAAGTTTGCTTGTGACTGTGGCTGGAGCGGCTACGAAAATGAGAAGCGTAGTCACCAGCTCATTGACGAAAGTATAACCTCCAAAAATATGGTGAGCTAGCATGGCACAAAAGAATAAGAACATAGTTGACATGCAGTTACGCGAATCAGAACAGGCGAGACCGCGCAAGCCGGCTTTGCACCAAGTGCCAAGCGAGTCATGGGTGGACCTCTTCGGTAAGATCGAAGAAGCAAAAGCAACCCTGGTGTTCGCCCGAATGAAGATCCGCTCTGACCGTGCCATGTTCAACTTCAGCAACTTCGTGAGAGGGTTTGTCATATACGTAGATGCTCTCGCACAAGTAGACGCTAGCTTAGAACGAAAGATGACAGACTTCGGGGATGTCAACAACGTCAAGTTGATGGCAAGGTCGACGATGCTGATCTATGGCAGATGTATGCCTCGTGAGAAAGGGGACGGCGACTGGACACCAGTAAGCACCATCCCTTACGCACAAGTGCGCTTGCCAGAATGGGAAAAAGGAAGGGATAAGAAGTGATCTCAACAGAGACGATAGAAAACATAGTACGGGTATCGTCAGATAAGTATGTGGGGCAAGGAGTAACCGCGAGCTTAGGGCCGTCGCCACCACTTTACACCGGCATCGCGTTTGTAGCGAAGTCTCCCAAGGTCACAAGCAACATCACTGGAAACCACATCCTCGTTGTGAAGGAGACCTCCCCAGATTACATGTTCGCGATGGAACATGCGTTGGCGATAGTTACCCAAGTAGGCGGCATAACCTCTCACGCGGCCATCACAGCACGCCAGCTAAGGAAACCAGCCATAGTAGGCGTTGACAAGCTGATGAAAAGTGTTGCCAACGGTGACCAGATCACAATCGATGTCTCGACCGGAATTGTCTACAAGTCGTAGCAGGAATCAGAACTGGAGGAATTGACATTTGGCAAATAGTGTAGTATTCTTCGATGACCGCAGCGTCAGACGAGACGCCAGAACGCTCGGGGGGAAGGGTAAGAACCTGATGATACTCACTGCACTCGGGCTTAACGTGCCTCCAGGATTTGTAGTTCCTGCTGCTGTCTTTGATGATTTCATTAGCCCGATCGTATCAAACATACGAGCAACAATAACATGCACGGACTTCTCGAACCGTGTATCAGTCACTACGGCGAGCAGGCGTATCAAGGGGTACTTGTCCCGGATTGATATCGATAGAGCAACGCAAGCCAACATCATGTCGGCCGCCGTGAAGATATCTGGTGCAAAGTTTGCAGTGAGATCTAGTGCCACCGCCGAGGATAGTAAAACAAACCCATTTGCGGGCATCGCTGAAAGCGTCCTCAATGTCGACCCCTCTGACATACCTATCAACCTGAAGCGAGTATACTCGTCTCTATTCTCAGAAAGGGCGTTGGTCTACCAGAATGGCCGAAGCATCCGCAGCGCCAGTATGGCAGTGGTCGTCCAGAAAATGGTAAGAGTGAGAGCGGCCGGCGTCATGTTTACCCAAAACCCGATATCGAACGATGATAACGCAGTTATCGAGAGCTCGTTCGGTCTCGGCGACTTGGTAGTACGGGGAAGAGTAACGCCCGACCACTTCGAGGTTACATATGCTGGCCAGATCCTCAACAGGCACATACCTCGCAAGACCATCGAGCTTTCCAACGAGAACACGATGGTTAAGATACCAAAGAAGATTGGTGTTACGTCATCGATATCCGATGACGAGGTATCAGAGCTAGCCAAGACGAGCTGGACGATAAAGAAGTATTATGGCGTCGACATGGACATCGAGTGGGCTATAGACGGTAATGGCATGATTTACGTGCTTCAAGCAAGACCATTGGTGATATGAATGGTATTCATGGGAACTGCAAAATTAAGACATGTGGTCTATACAAAAAACATAGGAAACAACCGCATCAAAGAAATAGATGCAGCACTAGAACTGCAGCAGAACATACTAAGCTTTGCCAGCGGCGCCCAGGTAATAAGCGAAGCACTGTTCCTCGCTAACAAGACCAAGGACCGGCCAGCAAAGGCGAAGCTTACTGAAATCGCAAGTCATGTCCCCTCAGACAGTGAACTTTCTGAGGCACTAAACATACAGTTGAGCCTGCAGACGAAAGTCGGCAAAGACGCCCCTGACCCAAGCTACATAATGTTGCCAACGGTTCTGCGCCAATGCCTCTTCAATCTGTTGAGCAGCCTTCTGTCATCTGCCACACACCTCAACGTGCTTACCCAGGCTGACAAGGCGAAACTCAACGAATATCGCACGGCCCTTGAGAGTGATTTCTTCCTTGACGACCTTAAGGACCTAGGGAGTAACGGGGGAATCGTGAACCATATTCACAAGGCCCTTGTAGCTCTAAAGAAGAAGGAACTTGTAGGCGCCCTTGAGAAGCCGTCGAAAAGAATTGTCGTCGAAGCGCAGCTTCTCGAAGACAGCAGGGTAGCAGGGTTCATCAAACAATGGCAAACAATGGGTGCTGAGAAGATTCTCGACCAAACTACCGGAGTAACTACTAGTGGGGTCTTGATCACAAGTGGGAAGAAGAAAGGGCAACTGGAGTTCCAGATCCAGGTTGGCCAAGCTAGCAATCACTCGATAGTCATCGAAGACGACGCAAGCAATATCAGTCTACTCTACAACGACCACGATGACGGCCGTATTTCACTGCTCAAGGAGATTCTGCAACGAGTAGGGTTCACTGTAAGCAAATATTCGGGTTCACTTACCGCCGTGGGACCAAGCAAACCGGCGACATACGTAACACTTGCCAAAATCATACCCAACATGGTGGACCTCGACTATGTCAATGGCTTCCAAACTGTGTCTGCCTCAGTCAAAGAGACGGCAATTCAAGGAATACTTGCAGGCTATCCTGTCACGCTTCGCAGAACGACCGGCACCGCCAACATCAAGACATACGAAGCAGCTTATCAACAGCTTACTGGGAAGAAGGCGAAGAAAACAAAAGCTACTGCGTACTCGCCGGCACAAGAGCAGACAGAGGAGACGCTAGGGCATGGTGGATTCTATCCTCCTGGTACTATAGTCTGGATCACAGGAGGCGAAGGCTACGCGGAGGAGACACCCCTTAATCCACAGGAAACGCTCTACTATGACAACGACTACCTCTACGTCAAAAGCCTGACTACTGGAACACAATACACAAAAACTCCATCGAAGGTAACACACCTGGTGCCGTCAGGGGCTATCGTTCCAAATGGTGTTTCCAAGTTCAAACTAAGCGACGGAAGTACAGCTTATACTAGATCCCCAAAGAAAAAGGTGAATGCAAAATCTACTGTAGTCAAAGTGGCTCCGAAGTCTGCACCGCCAGCAGGAGCTATCAAATCGATAGATGATCTTCAGGAAGGCGACAAATACATCATCCTGGGCGGAGGAAACGCAGGAACGGTAGTAACGCTGGTAAAGAAGCTAAACGACAACGCTGTACTAGTTCAACTGCCTGATGGCAAGAAGACAGGCAAGTACTATTTCAACCTAGGATACAAGTGACAGTAATATGGATACCAATCTAGGACCGCTGGAACGCGAAGTGTTGTGGTTTCTATGTGGAATGGGCGAAGCGACTTCAGACGAAATGGAGTCGCTCGTCCGTCAACATAGGCCTTACAACATACTCATGAATGATGCCGCACAAAAACGCAATGGTGTCAGATTCGACAAGGTGCTCAAGCGCCTGGAACAGAGAAACCTTATCCAACGTGTCGAGCAACCCACACAAAGTGCCTGGTACTCTCCTACGTCTGTAGCAGACGCATCAGTGCACGAAGAGCCAAAAATGCCCAAGGAAGACATCGATAAAATTCTTGCAGATGCTCTGGCAGATCTCGAGAAAATCGCATCCAGTAAGATCAGTGACTCTGATAAGAAGCCAATCAATACAGCAATAACCATACTCAACAATTCTGAGAAAGGTTTGGGCGAAAAGGTTGAAAATGCAATGAGCGCCCTCCGCACGATCTACTTTGATGTGACGCTGGCAAATGTGTCACTAGACGCTGATGACCTTCTGTCTAACGTCTGGAGTGCACTAGATGAGATACGGCGTGATTGCCGTAAGACCGGCACAAAACCCGAAGAACAAAGTAAAGGACCAGTAGCAACCATCGCCGCACTCCCTTTGGAAACACCAAAGGAATCTAACACGAGCACCAAACAGGTTGTGAGCAAAGGAGGTAAATGACATGAACAAGACAAACTACACCTACCGTCTTACTCCAGGGGGGGAAAAGGCCATCTACAACGCCGCCAACAAGGCATCAACACCAAAGGCCCTGATGCTCCAGCCGAAGTTCAAACTCGTCGGATTTGACCTCGATGATACATTAATCGGCGGAAGCACCCAGCCCAACGTAGACACCAAACTGATGGCAACTGTGCTCACTGTCCTGAAGCAAAACGGGGTCAAGACGGCCGTCTTCTCGGTTAACCCAAGGAGTACAATCTATGAGAGGCTAAAGGTATATGGCCTATTACCGCTCATTGATTATCCATTTTTCGATGGCAAGGGCGGGAAGCTGCGGCACCTCATAGAAAGACTGGGGCTAGCCCAGAAAGATGTACTCTTTGTTGGGCAGGACACCTATCTCGACTACCTGTTGATGCGAGAACATCTCAAGACCCTGGAAATAATCCTTCTGAAAGACGCACTCACATCAGGAAATATCCCGCAAACGGATACACATGCGGCAGTAGTTGACAGAACCCTCGACGTGCTGCTACGACGCATGTTCGTTATGTGAGGTAGAGACACAACATGAGCGAAGTTGAATCAGAAGCGAAGATGCTGCAGAGCTCTCTTCTTGGTCTCTTCACAGATCCAGATGGCGGTGCAAGAAAAACAGTGGCAAAAGTAGTAGAGCTAGCAACCAAGGTTGACTATTTCTGCACAGATACGTTTCTGGCAACCATGGACTCTCCTGATCTACGCCAGAGCGCAGATGCCATACAGAAGGAGCTAGACGCTGAAGTAGACGCTCTTGCCCTGCACCGGCCTCCAAAAGGAGACGTCAAACAGGCTGAAGAGTACGTAGCAAAGGTAACAAGCATCTTGAATCACGGCCTTGCGAGATATGAAGGGCTTCGCGAGCAGTCACAAACTGACGCGACGGCTGTTAAAAGCTGACAAGGAGAGAATGTGAAATGCCAAATGTAGGAGACATAGGAGTATCGCCACACGGACCGGGCATCTATCACGGGCAGAAGAATGGAATGTGCCCCGTGTGCCTGAAACATGGTGTGTGCAGCTGTGGTTGGTGCCACTGCAAGGGGCTCACACGAAAGAAGGCGCCTGAGGGTAATATCACGCTCAGAGAACGTGAAAAGCTGAGGCAGTTGGAGACGCAAACCCTCCGGGATAACGCGAAGAAGCTGGAACACGAAGTAGAGCAAGAGGTGCAAGAGAATTGAATACAGAAGAACCTGAAGTAAATCAGAAGCCTGGAATGATGATGACGAAGTACCCGGTTCCCGTATGGAAGCCTAATGGTGACCTTGATCGGATTGAGTGGATCAAGGAGAGCGAGATAACCTCTTACAAGGTTGTTGCGCAACTCATCGGCTCTCTGAAGCGGGAGGCTGAAAGTCTAAAGCAGCAGAAGAAGAAGGATGGCAGCAAGCAGTCTGCAAAGGCTGAAATGCAGCTGACATCGGTATCATCTAACATCCCCTTCCAGATACTCCGCAATGAACCGAAAGGCTACAAAGTGGAGATCGCAAGCGAAGGTGAGACAGGTGGGTTCGGTGAAGAAGGGTATGTCGTTGCCGTGTTCGGCTACGGCGACACTGCCGCCTACAAGACGGCTCTCGTATCAACCCCCAATGGTGTTTGGGAGAAGAAGCTCGAGAACCTGAAGCTGATAGGCGCCCCGTTGGATGAACCGGAAGAGGAGCAAAAGGAAGAGGCATCAACGGGCGAGAGCGACAAGTAGCCTGGGCACCACAATTGCCCCCGAATACCATGTCTGGTGTGCGTCGGCTGACCAACCCGAGTTTATCTCGAGTTGGTCTAGCCAGGCGCTAGGAAGCAAAGAAGGCATTGAGGCAACTGGCTGAGAGAAACCTGAGAAAAGCTATGGGGGTATGGCCTTGACAGCAAGAAGACACAACGCAAAATGGACGTTCGTCTATAAACCAACAGGACAGACTATCGAGGTAAGCGCAGTAAACTCCAACAGAGCCAAGAAGTGGGCAATATCCGATGCCAAGGACAAACTGAAGCTGCAAAGTTATCCAGCACCTCGTCAGCTCATTCTAGTTGGACTGCCGCATGACTGGCTTGGATTCACAGAACCCGCCAATCTAAGCAGGAAAGAGCGTGAGAAGTATTGGAAGGACCATTACAGGTCTACTACCTACGACTTCGTTTGCGCTAAATGCGGGAATCCAGCGTCAAAGTACGGAAGCCCAGAACTGCGCTATCTTACATCTACGACATTCGTGTGCAACAACTGCGCTAATATGGCGCTCGATAAGGACCACGCCATGGAACGCCCTACAGTGAAGCAGTAGGCAAGCTTCCGTCTGGCAGGATAAGTTGCCAGTATGTCTGGCAGCATCGATTTCAAACGGTGAAAGTAATTGAGATATAGTGATTCTGTACTAAACGGGTATCCTGACGAGTTCTCATTCCGATACACGCCGAAAGCAATCAGAGACACAAGCACACTACAATCAAGATTCCTGAATGTGCCTGTTAGTGATAGCAGGTATTTTGGAACGTCTGCCATGGACCACATTAGGCGAGAAGAAAAGCGCCAAAAAGCTATTGACAAAGTAAGGCTCGCCTACGGGGTGTCCATCGATAGCGACTCTTGCATGAGCTGTGGAAATACACTACCGTTACCACCAGTGTGTAACACATGCCATAGGAGGCATATGACTTCTGGGTTCGAGTTCTCTCACATCAACAGTGATGGATACAGAGACACCCGCGATATGACGGGCTGGATCCTGAAGGCTACACTGGAGGAGATCCGGGAGACAGTGTCTGTATGGTGCTCCATATGCAATCGTCAGAATTGGGTAAAGGACCAGGAAAGACGTGAGCAAGCAAGATTGCAAGAGGCTTACGAAGCTCTACGGAGAGGAAGCAACAATGCTGTAGAAGAGGAGATTGACGTAGGTACTTATCTGGAAGAGGAATAGAACATGCAGAGTTCAAATGAAACGAAGATACGGTATGGGACCGTAAAGACGACGAAGGAGTCAGACTTTGACGCACCTGATTCATGGCAGGTATTTGACAAGGGTGAAGTAGTTGCAAATCTGCCAGATGGTTCGGCGGAAACACTGTTCTATGAGCGGTGGACTTCCAAGACCAAGCAAGGCTTGGCCGCTTACCGAATGATCGGGACAGGCTACCGCTGCAACCAAGGACACGTCCATCCCTTCGGTGAAGTGTACTACCTACTCAAGGAGTATACCGAGCCGGTAAATGCAGAGTGGAAGGCGAAGTCCGTGAAGCACGAGTTCGTGTCAGAAACTGACTTGAGGACTGCCATGTCTTGTGTGATGGAAGGATGGGATATGGTTCCAAAGCCCGCAAACACTGTCGAAGAGGCAGTTCCGGCTGTCTTCCAGATGGCAACAAGCGCATAGAACGGTTGTCCGTGCAAGCCTGGCGCGTTTTATCCAAGGCTTGCCATTACATATGAATGGGGAAGAAAACATGAAGCTAGTAATCGTAGAAAAAGAGAAGCTTGCCATCACGATGGCTGCGGCCCTCGGCCACTTCACTACTTCGATCGTGCGGGCGGGGAACTCATCGGTAAAGGTCTACAACGTAGACAACTACACGATTCTTTCCCTGAGCGGTCACATCACCAACTACACCACACCAGCCAGGCTTTCTAAATGGACTGATGAGAGCATAACTGACATTCTTACCGATCCCAAGGCCCTCGTCAAGGAAGTAAAGGCACCTGCCTATGTGGCGGCGATCAGGCAACTGGCTAGTGCGGCATCAGAAATCGTGATTTCGTGTGATGCGGACTCCGAAGGAGAGAACATCGGCCTCGAAGTAGTCGATATTCTCAGGGCCAACCATGTCTCGAAGCCAATCAGCCGGCTCTGGCTGACGACCACAGTACCTTCCGACATCAGAGCTGCGTTCTCAAAGCTCCGGAAGTTTGATGAGAACATGGCACTTTCGGTCGAAGCAAGACGAAAACTGGACGCCGCAACCGGCTTTGCAGGGACAAGGATTCTGACCCTCAATTACAAGTCCCTCTTCGGCGACAGTGTAATAAGCTTCGGTCGAGTCCAAACAGCAACTCTGAGGATCCTGGTAGAGCGTGAGAACGCAATAAAGGGGTTCGCCAGCAAGAAGTATTGGGCAGTAGAAGCAAAAGTCCTCAACACCATCTTCCACAGCGCCGGGAAATCGTTTGAAAACAAGGTCAAAGCCCAAACACTTTACGATTCCGTGAAAGGAGCAAAGGAGTTCACATGCAAAGGCGTTGTCTCAAAGACATCCCAGATGCTACCGCCTACTCCCATGAACACTACCGCATTATTGAAGGCCGGTTCTGGTGTCCTTCGCTATACCCCTAACGAAGTTCTCAACATTGCCGAAGCACTCTACTTGGACGCAGCCATTACGTACCCAAGAGTCGACAACCAGGCTTATTCGCCGGCTTTCGACCATACTGCCAACCTTCAGAAGCTGAAATCAAGCAACCTGAGTGCTTCGATAGATTACATTATGTCGAAGAGGACCGTTCTGGGCAAGCCCCAATTCACAAACGGGAAGGCAAACCCCGACCACGAACCGCTAACGCCGATTGCGGGGCTCACGTCCTACAAGGACGCAAGGGCAATGGCGGTATACGACTTGGTACTCAGACACTACCTTAGCATCTTCTATCCTCCAGCGAAGTTCGCTGACATAGACATCGGCGGTCAAATCTCAGGTCAGAGTTTCGAAGCAGATGGGAGACGCCTCGCAGAAAAAGGATTCTATGAGGTGTTCTACTACCAGCCGAAGCTGAGAGCCATCGACGATTTCATCCAAGGCCAGGTATATCCTGTAGAGTGGGTGAAGCTAGTTGAGAAAACCACAGATCCTCCGTCAAGGTTCACCGAAAGCTCTCTCATAGCAGAAATGGAGAGGGCGGGCATAGGAACCAAGGCCACCAGACCTAGCATCATCGAGACGATCAAGAACAGAAACTACGTTACCCGTAGCCCTGGAGGCGTCCTCACACCATCAGACAGAGGCATGAAGCTGATTGGGCTTCTCGCCAAGGCATGGCCAGAGTATACATCAACAGAGTTCACCTCACGCATAGAAAAGGAGATGGAAAAAGTTGCACAGGGACAAGCAAAATGGACAGACGTCGTCGACAAGGAACGCAACACGTTCTTGGCGGCGGTCAACACGCTAAGGAGCGGGAAATCAAACCCATGAACATTAACGGTTGTAGTCACGTAGTAGTATTCATGTGAAGGTGGCAGAGAAAAATTGGAAGATACAAGCTTTGATGACGCCGCTCTAAGAAATATGGCCGACGTGAAGTTGGGCTATAGGCTGTTAAGGAAATCCATGAAAGCAGTCAACAGCGCCAAACGCAAGAACGCCCAGCATCAACATGCGCCAGAGTCAAAACAAGCCAATGGAGGAATCGCTGAAACCATCGTCAAGGACCCAGCTTCATTCCTTGAACTCATTGGAGGGGAGGCAGAATGAGCAAGAAGCCCGCTCCAGCGCTCTCCTCCAAGCAACCAGACCAGCGAAACCTGGCATATGAAGGCAAGTATTTCATGATAGACAACAATGGCGAGTACCTCATGCTCCTGACATACGGTCCTCACCAAGTCAAACAACTCATTACCGAGTTCCAAAACATTGACGAGAAGAAGCACCTCTCTGAAGAAAAGAGAGTCCAGGCATTCATAGACCGACTCTACAGAGGTGGTTTCATTGTTGTAAACCTCTCAAAAGCCCCACTAGGAGTAATAAGTAACGCAGGCAACCATCATGACAAACAACGCAGTACAGCTGCCACAACCTGAGAACCGGGTAATCGCCTTACCACCGCCTAGGTTCAGTTGTAGTGAATGCCCATACGCAACAATGTTCGAAGGGGGCGCTACGGCTCACTCAAAAGAATCTGGGCATTTCGTCACGGAAGCGCCTTTAGCCCTTATCAAATAACCGGATGTCTCACGAAGAGAAACTAGGTGTTGAAAATGGAGACACAGATAGCTGACAACCTATACCTTGGCGACTATAACGATGCTGAGAAGTGGCTCACAAACAAACTCGGGAGGGTGATTTGTGTGATGACGCAAGAACCCACCCCGCGAGTACCAGAGCGAATATGGATACCAATAATGGACATTGACTGCGGGAGTCATGCCATCGACGACACAAAGTGCAGAGACAACACGAAGTCCCTCGAGGCAGTGTCCAACACCATCTCGATGCTACTGGCATCTGGAGAACTGGTCTTGGTGCACTGCGCATTGGGAAGGGACAGGAGCCCGCTTGCCATCGCATGGTATCTTCACAGGGAGAACAAGACATCACTCGTTGATGCGTATGCAGCAGTCAAGGCGAAGCGGCCAATCATCTGCCCGCACATGGATTGGGTCCCATCAATTGAAGTGGACGGTCGTGTGCATCTGGTAGATGACAAGAGCTGCCACGAAGGCTGGTGTGGTGGAGCGTACAACTATCCCAAATCGTGCGGCCGCCAGGGATGTGACGGACTAGTCCACGCAGAGTTTGGTGACGAAGACTCTGACTGCAACTACTGGCTCTACACGAAGTGCGACAAGTGCGGAGAACCTGAGGCGAAGTAACAGTGCCATGGGACCCTTCGACCGAGCCAACTGAACACTTCCAGGATGTCGGTATGCGTTGTTGGTGCAGCCGAAAGCTACTAGCCGGCAACACGAGATACGCCTGTGAAGGATGCGGCAAGAGTGATGCCGAGAACACTGGAGCCGATGAGTGCGTCTGCGACGAATTGATTTGAAGGAAGATGACAAGAAATGGAAGATTGGAAAGAAGCGCTAGTAAGAGACGAAATCAAGTGTGCGGCAAAGATGGATAAGCAGATCAGAAATGATGCGCTCGACAACTTCCCTCGTCTCTTGCCTGGGCACCCACGATCAGCATAGGCAAAGAAAGGTTTCTGGGTCGGTATCCGACTGTTAAATCGAAGTCGGCATTCTAGGTCAGGGATCTTAACATGGGTCAATTGAAAGTGGGCATCGTAGGCCCCGAAGAGTGGAAGCTGGGGGGCAAAGCAGTCCAGGCCTACAGTACTTGCGGCGCCATACTCTCCAACGCCAAGTCAGGGATCCTCGTAAAATCGATGGGCAATGATGGGCTGTTCGCTGCCGATTTCGAACATATCCCGACTCCAGAAGGGGTGACCCTCGTGTCAGGGCGCTGCCCCGTCTCCGTGTGCGACGCTTGCGGTAGACGGTCATTCCTGCCCAGCGACTTCCCGGTAGAGGGGACCGCCTACACAGAGTGTGAGTTCTGTGGCAAGAGGACGAAGAGGCGAGCTGGAGGGATTGACATCTACGCTGAGCAGAACGCCCTAACATACCCCCACTCCTACGCCACCGAGATCTTCCCACCAGAGATCAACGAATGGGCTAACAGCCACGGAAAAATCGGATTCAAGGCCAGGAATATCAAGATAGCCAAAGCTGCAGACATCATGTTCGTCGTGGCTATCAAAGCGAGTACTTCATGCAAACACTGTGGAGAAAAGAGACCACCGCATCTGAGCAGCGGAGGTTGTTGGACCGGGGTCTACGCCAAAGAAGTGCTCAACAAACGAGTAGTCTGGGTGATCTTGTAGATGCAGAGTATAGAAGGAAAACAAGAAGAGCGGTCAAGAAAACTGGTTACTGTTCAGACTGTAAACGACATCAAACCAATCGCGGGAGCAGATAGGGTCGAAGTCGCTACGGTCCTTGGGTGGCACGTTGTCGTTGGGAAGGGGGAATTCCAGACCGGGTCTAAATGCGCGTATTTCGAAGTAGATTCATTTCTGCCGACGACCCCAGAATTCGAGTTCCTCGCAAAGCACGGCACGAAGAAGATGATTCATGACCACAAAGAGATCGTCGGATACAGGCTCAGAACTGTGAGGCTTCGAGGGCAGATATCACAAGGGCTCGCACTGCCATTGAGCAAGCTAGGCTTACATGACAATACCGAAGTCGGCTCGGACATTACCTCTGTGTTGGGTGTAGTTAAGTACGAAGCGCCAATTCCAGCTTCGCTGGAGGGTGATGTAAAGGGAGAGTTCCCCTCGTTCATACCGAAATCAGACGAGCCTAGAATCCAGTCGCACCCAGACAAATTGAAGGAATACGCAGAAACCCGCTTCTACGTTACAGAAAAAGTCGACGGAAGTTCGGTCACGGTGTTCTTGCAAGATGGCGAGCTGAACGTCTGCTCGAGGAACTGGAACCTTCAGGAGGGCAAACTCAACACCTATTGGCAAGCAGCAAATGCGCTAGACATGAAAGCGAAGCTGCAAGCCTTGGGCGGCACCATATCACTGCAGGGAGAACTTGCGGGAGAAGGAATAAGTGGCAATAAGCTCAAGATCAAGGGGCACAAAATTCTCTTCTACACCGCCTATGATACAGCAAGAAGCGAATACCTCTCATGCAGTGATTTTGTTTCTGCTTGCAAGAAGATCGGCGTCGAGACAGTACCAATCATCAGTACGAACTTCGCGTTGCCGCAAACAGTAGATGAGCTGGTAGCGTTCGCTACGCGGAAGTCAGTAATAGCACCCGATGTTATGGCAGAAGGTGTCGTTGTCAGGTCATTGGAAGAAACCCGCGATCCTGACATTGGCCGCCTGAGCTTCAAGGTCCTAAACCCCGAATATCTCCTGAAGTACGAAGAATAACACGTGGTAGTAGCCCATGAGAGCGTATATTCTCCAAGAAGTGGAAATGGGAAGTTACGAGCCAACTGGTAACGTCTGGCTCATGTCAGAGAAAGCCAAGAAATCGCTAGCTAACCTATCGTATGAAAGCTGGCGCTGGTTCGAGACCAAGATAAGTCCCGCATTAATGGCAGAGACTAACAAGCGAAATAGTTATGGTAATTCGGGAACAACTTACATGGTGCTATCGAAGGGTGTCATGGATGTCGAAGTCCGTGAGGTCGTCAAGCCCAACTTCAGGAAGGAGGTCGGCACAATCTTGACAAGATTGAAGATCGACCATGTGGGATACGACACTACTACCGGAGCCACATCACTACGCGATGTTAATCCTACTACGTTCTTGGTGCTCCTCTAAGGAGATAATGTAACAATGCCAATGCAAGGAATTATGTTCAGGCCAAAGTACAAACGAGGCGCCAGGTATGCCAGACTCCACAAATGTGTGGGGTGCAACAAATGGCTGTACGAGATTTCCGAGAAGGACCGGTACATCTTTGTCTTTGACGAAGGCTCCGTAAAGGGTGCCATAACATTCTGGCGCTGCAGCTGTGGGACGACCAACTGGACACACCGGCTGATTGAAACTGCTGGTGATTGGGAGCAGATCGAAAGAGAAATAGAAGTTGGCGCCCACAAGATTGACACAATCCCCGAATGGACTGAGGGCGACCCCTCGAAGGGAGAGATGGACTGGACACGCAAAGGTGTGGATTCCAGAACTATGCTCCCCTATGGCTTTGCCGAAGATGACATGGGCATCATACGTGATGGTCTCCAGGCACTTTGGAACAACACCCATACTCGAGAGCTTGTCGAACAACAACTGATCTTTACACTTAACACCGCTTCATTGGCAGACCTTATGCAAGGGAATTCCGCAATTAGCGACCTCGTATTCCTTCTGAATGCTAGGGGAGAATCGCTTTCACGCCTTGACTATCTGTTGAAGGAACGGTGGTTCTTCAACGCAAACGGGGAGATCAAGATCTTTGATAGCAATGACAACTACTAGGCAGAGGCTTGTTACCATGAAAAACTTTCCAACGGAAACACAGAACGCGAAGTACACGACGGAGGCATGAAGTTGACTCCAACTGTCACAATCAGTGGAAATCTAAGCGAGTGCGGTTTGTTCAAAGAGGACATACCAACTGACAAGGGTTCAATCGGCACTGTCAGTATGAAGGTGGTGTCGATAACTCCAAAGGGGCGTCTCTTCCATCAACTGAAAAAGCTGAGCTCGTGTGGGCGGTTCTCTGTTATCAATGCCTATTACCAGAATACAAATGGTAAAGAAGTGTTTGCAGGAGAACTCATAGACACCAAACTTGATGTGTATTTCGGAATCAGCGCCACGAATACGCAGATAATACTATCACCAAGGCTTGTCTATGACCAGCGCTCCGCCGAAGATTTTGCAAAACTCGTAGCCAAGCTCTTCTGCGTTAGTGTTGTCATATCTCCAGGGAGCAGTTACCAGAACGTTGTGAACCTAGTAAAGCACCCAGAACTACTCCTGAGCCTGTAACTACGGTGAGAGTATTGAAACATTTCATAGTATCCAACTTCAGGGAGGGGCATAGAGTTGGAAAAACCGCCTCTTATTGGATCGATATCCGGAAAGAGTCGTACGGCAATCTAACAACATTCCAAGTGTTCAAAAACGACAAGAACCGAACGTACTTGGACGATTTATCCCGCATAACGCTCACAGACGCAGGGTACACAAACACCGAAGTCAAATCCATAGAAGGAGAGATAACAGGGCTCGTGGCGCGGTACGAAACCGATCGCCCGCGGGTCATGGACCCAGAGGTATTACTAGGCTTGATGAAGGGCTACAAGCGAGTCATAAGTAACAAAAATACGGTGGGTACATTTGTTGTCCTCGACCACAACGTGTGGTGCATAGACACAAAGAACAGACTTGTAGAATACCGTGGCGTAGATGAAATTGACCTTAGCATACCGGTTGTAGCCCCGTTTATCAAACTGGGCTCCGCAAAGCGGTACAGCACAAGTCTCGAAGTAGCTCTTAACGACCTAGGTCTGAAGAAAAGGAATAGAACACCTCTCACAGGGCCGCATGGCAAACTCGCGTTCGAGATAGTACCAACCATTAGCGAAGCTAATGTTGATCCTTCAGTACTGCTCAATCTGTTGTGAAAGACGAGTGAAACATCATGTATGAAGTAGAAGAAATGGACGTATTCAGGGAACTGGAAGAACTGAAGCATAGTGATACTCCTGCTGAACACCGGCAATTCATGGAAAGGGTTGTAAACGGCGAAGACATTCAGTGCACCAACTGTAATGAATGGTTCAATGAGAAGGTGCGCCACAGGTGCAACCCAAGACTCACCGTTGAGCAAGGCAGTAGAACTCAAACATTTGACCAGGACGAAGAGGCAATAGCCGAACAGGTATCATGCCAGGTGGACATATTCGTCAACGGCATGCATGCAGCAACTGTCGCCAAGTCAGAGGCGAGCGCGTGGGAACAGTCCTACAAGAAGGCCGTGCCCAAAGCGAAAATAACCATCAAACCAGTTGCCTCACTGGCATAACCACTGGCAGAAAAGTGTAACGAGGGCTTTGACATGAAGCATACCAAAACGCGAATGACGGTCGAAACCGCAATTCACAACGTCGTAACGTCCAACGAGTCGTTCAAGGTCCTCCCTAGAGGTACTTGGACGGCCGGTGGATGCGGCATACTGGCTGACGCGATCCTCAAGATATGGTCCTATGCTGGCGCTGGGTTGTACACAGTGACTGACATGAAGACTGGTGTCGCACACCACATTCTTGTACACATGGGTAGATACTATTATGATGGAAACGGCAAGTCGACGAGAGCGCAACTCCTCAAGTATTGGAAGTACAAGGAAGGGCTAGCAAGACCGGCATTGGTGCCCCTGCAAGAGTGGCCAGAAGACATAGACCGCAACACCAAAGCTTCCATGTTCATAGCCCAGATGTTGCTGAAGCAGTTCGAACGTCTGCAGTAGGTCGAGACAATATGGTAAAAGTCAGCCAAATAAATGATCTCGCGTCTCTTGTCAACCGTAAAGTGAGAGTGACAAAAACATACTCTACGAACTGCTATGCCGGTGCAACAGGGACGATAACTGGGGCAGAGATGGATGGAGAACGGGCAACCGTAACCACTGTGATTGACAACAGAAACGGGCGTACAGCTAGGGTCAATTGGTTACGACGCCCCCCACTCGACGAGCTAGAGAATCTCGAGCTCATAGACGAGCCCTTCACGCATGTATGCGCTGAAACTAGCCACTTGATCGATGCAACCGTTCTGCTTACACTCCTATGAGATGGTTCTGGTGAAGAAAATAACCCATAAGAATGAAATGCCAGATACACTGGCAGCAACAGGATATGCTAAAAAATTCCTGTCTAACAGGGTGATTGCAGTTAGATTCGCATCATCGTGCGCGCACGACATTCTTGACCGATATGAGAGAGTAGTGCACGACACCACCCCTCGGTCGATACTTCGCGTTGTAGAAGAATGGGCGGCAAACCCCACGGCCAGGAATGCCAGGGCGGTCACAGAAGCAGTTCATGATAACAATTTCATGTCCTGCATAATCTCTCTTTCAGGGCAGATCGCCAATGATGAAAATACCAACAAAGCGAATCATGTCCGCGCAATGATTGCTTTGATGACTGTAGCGCTGGCTGCAGAAGCTGTATATGACAAGAACTACAGAATGACGGCGCTCAAAGCGGCGTCGGCCGTCAGAAAAATGGTGACCGAGGAAACGGCAGACCATCAGCTGGCTGTATTAGAACGACTTTCGAGAACCAATCCTGGGGCAAAGCCCACTCGGGTAGTCGGTGATCCGGCTATACTCACCAGTCTGCTGCAGTGACACATGTATGAGGAGACCAACAAACATGGTTAACATGGGAAAGAGCCCAAGCGTCAAGGTCCGCCTTATTTCAGAGGACGAAGTGAGGTTGGAAGGGCCAAACATAGGTGTGTTCTTCGAGTTCAACTTCAACAACAGCCACGAAACACCCGCCAAGATAAGGTACCGAAACGGTGGCATACTGATAGAGATGCCAAGAAAGGTCAAAGGAAAGACCACACCAAAAACAGTCAAACAGCAGTCTATTGACTCAACGATCTTTCTATCATTGATCGGGCACGTAAAGGAACCGGGAAAACCATGAAGACATCAATAGATGGCAGACTGGAACCATATCGGAAGCTTATGGAAAGCGCGTGGGAGTTGCAAGACACCAAAGGTAATATTGGCTTCACAGAACCAATCCTGGACCACGCGACAAGTGCCCTCAACCAATTCGAGGACTGGATTGTCTCCACGGCCCCAGAGCCAGGAAAGGTACGGTCTCACACAGGAGTGGCCGACCCCGAAGTACTCGCACGTCTCCTAGAGTGAAGGAACGTGTACGAAGCATTAGAGTTTGTTTGTGCCTCCGGTGACGACACAGTCACATTGGCACAGCACAAGAAGCTAGAAGAAGTTCTGAAAAGTGTTGACAACGTTATCGTCTACCGGTGGAAGACACGCAACGTTCCCTGGCTGGACAACACCACAATAGACGTGTTGTCTATCAGAGCAGTTTTGTTAGACCCCAAGAAAGACGAAGCCGTGCTCGAAGCCGCCTCTAAGCTGGGATTAGCATTTGACGAGTCAGAGTGGATCGATGACGTTGAACTTGCCAGAATCAGGAACCATGCGCTTCCCGGGCAGATTGGATAAGTGTGTTACACAATGCCAGAAGACAAATCAGTACTAATCGGAACTCTGCAAGACCTCTGCATTGATATCATATACGAGCGCGGTGGCCCAGTAGACGTAACCTTCATTCAGAATTCACTAAATAAGCTTCTCCCAATGCGGAGCTCCAGCTGGTTGAACGGCTGGCCTTGTCTTACAGATTATCATGATGCATTAGCAGAACTTCAGGCACGTGGGTTGACCGCCTACTCCCAAGGGAATCATTACCTCGCGTGGGCTGGAAGGAACTACGCAAAGAAGAATAGGAACAAGATAGACAGGTTGATGGAAGGACGCAAAACCGGCGTATTCAAAGCAAAAATCCGATCGACTAAACAAACGGTCCTGGTTCGAGACTTTGGGTGCCTCTTCAGCCCACGTTGGTGGTCATCGACTGAAGGGTATTATCATACAGAGCTAGACTTCACAACGCTGTCGCCTGTATCAATCAACGACCCAAACACACTACTTGGTCTGATTTAATCTCCGTTTTAAGTAACAATACTGGTGAAATGGAATGCAAAACGATGAACGCAAACTGTACGTGAGTATCGACGCCGAGTACACGGGACCGATTCCACCGAAATACTCGCTGCTGAGTATAGGAGCGTGCTTGGTCGACAGGCCCGAAGTCAAGTTCTATGTAGAGATCAAACCACTAGAAGACTCTGCAACCACTGATTCTGCGAGGCAAGTGCTTGGGGACCAGTTTCTCGGCAAATGCAATGCATCCGGATCGTCACCAGAGGTTGCAATGAGAGAGTTCGCGGCATGGCTTGAGAATCATGTAACAGGAAAGCCCATTGGTGTATTCTTCAACGCACCAAGTGACTTCCTGTTCATCTCTTGGTATTTCCACACATACATTGGCTACAACCCGCTTGGCATCAACGCCATCGATATGAAGGGGGTTTACATGGGCAAATTCGGAAAACCCTGGCGGCAGACCAACAAAAGGGCTATCCACGATTCCGGGTTTGTTACTACTTCAAAACACACCCACAACGCCCTCGACGACGCGATCGAGCAAGCAGAGCTGTTCCGTATGATACTAGACGTCAAGAAGGCTTAGGTGAAGTACATGTGTGATAGATTGATCGAGAAGCCTGACACGAAATGCCCTAACGACCCCGAGTTCAAGTTAAAGATTGGGGACCTATTAGGGCACTACTGCGGCGAGCACACTCTAGAGTTCATGCGGTCAAGCAATTACGCCCCCGGGGATGACGTGATCTACCCTGAAGACTATGAATTGGGCGAAGAGGACGAAGAGCAATAACCACCGTTAAGAATGTCTTGAGAGATGATAGAAATGAGAGTAAGTGAAGTGATTGAGGATGTTCCCGTGACTACTGATGAGGCAATGAGCGCTATCAACGCCGTACTGGCATGGTCACGGTACCCTATAGTGGGGGAGTCGTATTACGCGTCGGGGCGTGAAGTAGTGGTCTGGAACCTTAACAACGACACCATCGCGTTCTCCATCAACGGCAGAAGGTTCACCGGCAAGCTTCAGAGATGACCTGAATTGGCGGCAAAAGACTCAGAGTTCGTGTCGAGACCAAAGTTCGATGATCCACAGCTAGAGAAGCGGTACAAAAGGCTTGAAAATATCGCTATCGTAGGAGTGCTGGTCTTCTTCATAGGAGTGGCAGCGTCTCTATCCCTGTTCTTCATCATGGACCTCCGCTGGTATTCCGTAGGAGTCATCATTGGCACTTCTGTCATCAGCGAGATCCTCCTGCGGCAGGGAACAAAGGCAGACACTCTTGCACGAGCATACGGCAAGTCCGAGCCCAATAACGCCAAAGGAACCAAATCGGAAGCGTGAGATAATGGCTAGATATTTGATAGAGCTGGAGAGGGTAAATGAGACCTACGACGAGGTCTGCGCAGCGGCCAAGAAGATGCTCAAGGACCTGAAGAAGAGCCCCAACGCCAATGACGCCGTAAGCGAGATATAGGGTGAAACCATGGAAGAGATCATGATCTCAGCAACACTCAATGTGGGGAAGAGCGAAATGCCAGATAGCCGGTGGCATATCAGCCCCGGGCTAAACGGCCTGTGTGGCGAGTCATTCGGCGATATCTGGGACTGCGGTGTAATGGGCGAGGAGGTCCATGTCCCCGTGGTAAGGATAGGCGCCGACACGCTCCTCAACAACAGGCTCATACTGCCCGACTACATCTACAAGGGCCTCTGTATCGAGTGCCTCAGGGTGTTGAGCGACAGAATATTCTACGACAAACAGTCCCCGTTGGTCTGCCATGAACATGGCGGCCAGCTTCGAACACGCGCCCTTGACGAAACCACAGGCTACAGGATGTTCTGCCCAATCGGTGGACATATCGTGGAACCGGTGTACGGCGATCTCACAGACGAGCACCGCGCACTGAGAGCAGCCGGGTTCAGGCCTGACACCATCGACGGCTATTATCTGGCATTCACGAAGGATGGACGCCGCAGAAAGGAGGAGGAACAGAATTGACAGACTCGACAGAAACCCTTACTATGACTATGTCGGGGGCAGACCGACGTATTCTGGACGAAGCAGCCAAACTGTTCAATCAGCTTGGAAACGTCGACTGTAGCATAGAGGCGTATTCGGAAAACGGAGCGCTCACCGTGGAGATGTCATATCACCACGGAGAATACGACGACTACATCGCAAGAGGTGGAAAGTTCGCCGTCTTCCCTCTCGCCGACCAGTTCAGAGCGCTATTCGGAAACAGGTTCGTGAAGATCGGCAAGGTCTACCAGCCGCTCGAACCGCTCCATCAGACCATAGACGCTATCATCGTCGGACCCCAGAAGTGCATAACGTATGATATGGACCCTAGCGACAAGCACGACGTCGAGATAATCCGCGCTGGTTGCAAGCGGAAGCAGGGCAGATGGGGGGAGACGACATACAAGTATGAAGGCTCCTACCTGTTCTTCTACAACGAGAAATTCGAAGACGCCCGCGCTTCAGTCATACAGGGTAACAAGAGCATAGCAACCTACTTCAGAGGGACGGCCTGCCCCCAGGGAGAGCTAGCGAGCACTTTCTGGAAGCACCCTGTGCCGCGTGACACTTGGTGGCTCCAGTTCATGGACTCCAAGACCAGGCTGATGCTCAAGAAGTTCCAGTTCTGCTCTGAGCGGACATTCAGTTCCATGCGGCCAATTGTGCCTGGGAATGCGGTCATCAAGTCCATCATGCCAAGAGGCGTAAACGTTACTGATCCAACCTGCAAGAGCGGCACCTTCGATATCTTCAAGTTCGCTCTGGCAAACCCAAAGACGCGCCTTGACTACGACTGGAAAAACTCTGGAGCGTACGATGACCTCTGTGACGACTCACATGTCATAATATCCAAGGGTAAAGCGTCAGAATACCGCAAGGTACTCGTCAGAATCTAGAGGAAGAAACTATATGTCAGACAATACATCGTTTCTGGAAGCTGTTGACGACCCGGAAGTTGCCAAGAAGTACCTAACATACGCGCTACGGCATATCACGCTCGCTGCGGCGGAGCTCGATTCAGTCGAGGCATTTCTCGAGGCATTACGTGGGTTTCCGGGGATTGTAGACATCATTGACACAAATGACAACCTACAGAGCGGCGCAGCAGCCGTTCTGTTCCGCATCAACCAGAAGATCTCAGACCCCGGCAAGTCCATCCTCTCCAAGACGCAGATCGAAGAGTTACGGAAGGTGATCTCACGATGGAGAAGGAGATAGTAAAACCAACGGATATCAGAGAAGTGGGAATGGGGCACATCGGCGGCAAGCTCCTGCCCTTCATCAAAGTAGACCAGGGGGACTACGGTCCCCAGGTCTGGATGTACCTCTCCGAAGATCTCTATGAGCAGCTCAGATCCGAGATGAAGAGCCTCGACAGGCTGAAGGCGGAATACGCCAGCCTCTTCCCCCACGAGTTCGGGCTCCCCGGTGAGTTCAAACGAGGAGACCTACTCGAAGTCGTAAAGATGGCACCGACATACAAACAGGGCGCTCGTGAAGACCGGGTAGAGCCGGGCGACAGAGCGGCGTTCATAGAATATGTCGGGGTAGTGCCAGAGGGCAAGTCGACACCAGCCATCAGAATCAGAGTAGACTTCGACTACGACAAGCCTGATCTCGAAGAGGACTATCACCGAACGTTTGTGATGAGACCTGATGAAGGCGACGAACTACGATTAGTGAAGAGTGAGAAGGAGTGAAGAGAAGATGATAATCAGAGCAGATCCAATGACAAAAACCGGTCTCTTCATGGTAGGCCGGACAACACCAGACGGACAGACGATTAAGCTGAGGATTGAAGTCGAGTTCGAGTCTCCAGACGAAGCTAAAGAGTTTGTCAAGACGATGTATGCCAACCATAACGACCCACTACTAACATGCAGGCTAATCTTATTGCAAGCAGACGAACGTGCCGTCCACAACCAGCAAAATGTCGTCAGAGACCGTATTGCCAGAGAGGGCCAGGATATCGTGACTCGGTCCATGAGCGAAAGAGGGTGGTAGAGGAATGGCAACCGAATCATCATTTGCAGGAAAGGCCTGGGACCTCTATGGCAATGAAATCCCAATGGCGGCCTGCCCAAAGTGTAACACGATTTCCCAAACATATCTCACCGGATGCAACCCCACACCAAAGGAGCAATGGAAGTGCAACAACACAGAATGCCCTGTTGGCAACTTCGACGCTTCCGGGAGAATGTTGTTCAGAAAGAGGCGGCAATAGACACTTGAGAAGTACAGGACTATCAATAGAAGATGCCGCAGCAGCAGTTCTGGTACCTGGGAAGGAGATATACTTCGGTCTCACCTTCTCCAATCCAGGGGGCTGGGCAGCGGCTGGACGTAAATGCAAGAACTGCGGCAAGCCTCTCACAGGACCATTCAGAATGCTGTGGGCTCGAGTTCCGGGAACAAAATGGACCGGCAGAGAAGTGTTTGACGTCTGTGCCCCGGAATACGAACAGCTGACCGGGTTCAGAATCGAGCAAAAACGCCCAACGCAGATAGAACAGAACTTCATGCGTACGGGATTCTGAATCACTGCTGCGTGTAAATGCCATGGCCAACGATGCCCAAGCGGGCAACAGCTGAGGCCAAGTATGACAAAGGGCATGAAATCATGAACAAATCATGTTACCACTCTTGGAACGTCAGCATGCCAGCTCTTGCAACGTCTGTCTGTCCTTACTACGGGCTGAAACACAGATGCAACCTCGACGAAGGGCACACAGGCAATCACCGATGCAAATGCCGAAAAGAAGACTGAAATCCTAGCCAGCTATTATTTTCAAATGCTGGAGGGTGCATGCGGGCAAATCTATCTAGCTAAATTGCCCGCATGATTTTTCCGGTACCTCCCTCTGGGACGGCACCGATGCTTGTCCGTGGGCTTACTGGTCCCGGAATGTGCTAGCAGTTACTCCTGATGACTCCGACCCAACACGGTGCAAACCGCGACCTGGGCAACGGGGGCTTCTGGCGTCAAGCCAGAGAGTGACCAGCTGCTAGGCACTTAGCCTGCACTCATATGCTGTAGAGCAGCTCTACAGCAAGTGCAGGACACGATGGTCGAAATCATGGACTGAACAGGCGGGCAACAAGCCCACCAATTCGGTCCGCAGCCGCTGTTCTCAGGACAGCGGATGTCCCTTTGAAGCTGCGTAGCTAACCTCCTATTGGAGGGTGTTACGCAGTGGAGGGGTGATAGAGAAATGTACAGCGCACCAATCCAACCCAACCAAAAACGCTGTTCATTATCCATTGGCGCCTCGTCGCCAATGATCTGTGAAGTACATCTATACCAGGTTGATGTGCCCGCTTAAAAGGCGGTGATAGCTCATTCACAGTGATCTCCAACAAGAATTGCCGCAACTGCGGCAAGTATACACCACATCGTACACTCTACGTACGGTCCCGTGTAGGCAAATCCCGCACTTGGCGGGAAGTGTTGACCATGTGCATGAATTGCCGCACGCCCTACCATATCATGCGGAGTGTCTACAAGGCGGCGAAGTATACCAACGACGAGAAGTTTGATGCGGTACTCCGCGAAGCGGCGAGCGGGTTAGACTTCGAGACTCTTCACAGGCGTCTCACAGAGACGGGAAAGGAGTACACCGACAACGGCCTCACGGACGTCCTGAACTACCTGATGCAACACGGATTCATGAGTGAAGAAACGAAGGATTACACAACCGAGATCATTACCGGAATATCGGGTCGAAGCGAGCTAAAGAACCTCGCATCATGTAGCGCATGCGGCAAGGCAAATTCTGTCATCAGCTTGTATTCATCATACCATCACAAACTTTTGGCAGTTGGCTCGCTGTGTATCAGTTGTGGTGACATAGACCAAAGCAGCATGCATGACGAGGAATCACAACATCCATGACCTCGAAAAGTTACAGGCGCTTGAAACGGAAGTCGCCTGAACTCTGGAAGGCGAGGATCCTCAAGGCGTCTCTTCACCGGTTCGGTATTGAGATGGCAGTAGAACAGATCCTGGATTGGATGGCAAAGACCCCTACGTGTACATACTGCGGTGAGAAGATCCCTGTAAGGAAGTATTCTGTAGACCACATAGTTCCTAGAAGTAGAGGAGGCTTGCCTGACGACCCATCAAATGTTCAATTGGTCGATTTAGGGTGCAACCTGATGAAAGGTAACATGACGGACAGCGAATTCAGAGATCTGCTGGCATATCTGAGCGATAAACCAATCGTAGGGAAAATGATGCGGCAGAGACTGAAAGCCTCGGGCTACCTGTTCAATCGCTAGTCAAAGAAGGGTTCAGCAGAAAGTGCGGAGATGTTTGAAATGATACCAGACAACAAGCAAAGGCACCATGTACCGAAGTCACGAATACTGCAAGACATACGCATAAAAAGTGTCAGCGAAGTCGCGTTACAGGATCACAGGAAGCTCGGAATATCCTGGGAAGAAGCGTGGTCTGCAGCAAACTCGACACTGTCCTATATCGAACCTGACAAAGGTGCGGATACGTTCTACATAGTCGCATCTGAAGCTACAAGTCTGAGTATTAACGACACCATTGACGCAGCACTCAATCTGGAGCATGAAAGCGAACATGCAGGACTGAACGCAATCGGAGAGTATGAAGCAAGTGACAGAATGGACGAATTCTTGGACCGTGATGAGTTAGAGAGTTTCGCCGGTATGAGCCGCATGGAACGGGCGCGGTTTAGAATGGATCCAACTTACCTCGCATCAACACGAGCGCCGCCAGCATTCGCAAGCAGGGCCGATATTACAGCTGATAATGACGTTATTTGTTCCTGCCCCGTGAGCAGGGACAAGCGAACGAAGTATTCACGGAATAAGAGAGAGTAGAAAGATATGAACGCAATAACAAAGAGGCACAGAGAAGAAGTTTACGAAAGGTTCGTAGAAGACCTGAAGTCACAAGACCAACGGGTACGAATGGCAGCTCTGGCAATACAGGCAAGAGTGCAGAAGGTCTCTTTTGACGCCGAAGTGCTGAAGAACACAGTAGCCGCGTTGGCCATGCTTGACGAAAACGGACCTCTCAGAAGTCTTGACCAGGTGGAAAAAGCCTTCGAATACTGGGACGTATCAACCATGTACACGACATTCGCCCCAGACTTTGCCAACTATCTGATGAGCCAGATGGTCAAAGTCGCGACTCCACTCAATAAATACGGCAACTGACGATGAAACAGCACCAGCCTCACTACAAGTGTTCGGCAAGAGACGATGATTACCGCAGTAGAACTGATTGTACAACAACGAGAGAAATGAGAAACATGGCGAGAGAAGACATAGAACGGCTGAAGGGACATTTGCTGAAGATTGGCGGAGGCGGACCCAACAACAATGGGTTCGCCTACAAGGGATATGAGGAACAAATGGACAAGTTCCTCGAGAAAGAATTCAGACCGGGAGATGTTGATAAACTAATCACCAATGGTAAGTTGTTCACGCCAAAGAGCACGACATTGAGAAAGGGAAGGCCCAACGGTTGCCACGGCAATGTGGCTAGGCTTGTGTCACGTTACCCTCAGAAGTACACAGCCTGGACCGGCATGTCCCTGGGTCCTGACCCGATATGGCGCTCCCACTCGTGGGCTATCAATAAGAATGGTGATGTGATAGAGACCACTGTACCACGAACTGCATACTACGGGTACCAGATGGACGAAGCTATGGTAGGACTTCTGTCAAAAGGATGGTAAACAATGCCGCCAACAACGGACGAACCTGAAAGAACCGCAACTATGCCTGATAGCACGAAGTGATATGAAATGAATGAACAACCCGAGACATTCTGGGTGATAGGCGAGTTGTCGGCACGTTCGAACCGCCCCAATCTGATGAAGATAGTGGCCGTAGCGAACTCCAAGAAACTCGCCGAGAAGAAGCGTGACCAAACATTCTCCGGCAAGCTGGTCGCGAAACTATTGCCGAGCGAAGCCGACAGGATACTGAGCGAGAATGACCGGTGCTTCATGTACACGGAATTTCCTACTCCGATCATGGGCGCCGTCGATTTGTGTAGGTCAGCAGCAACTATGCAGAGTGGAAAATGCGTCAGCGATACCTCTGTCCTGTTAGACCTGATCTAAGATGGCGGTCAAAAGATGACATCTCATTTTGACAACCTGATGAGCCTATGGAGGGTCGCTAGTAAATACGAACCAGCCATTCCACTAGTCACATGGCTCGTAGACAGGTGCATAGAACAAGCAGATGCCAAAGAGTCAAAAACATGGACATACACAAAGTTCGTTGAGCGTGAAAACGCCAACAGAAGGCAAATCAACGAGACGGTTGAAACCAGGAGGAACGACCCACTACCAATGCGAGACTCACACGACCTCAACATGAAATTCGAATACCTCAATGCCTGCCACACGGTGCTTGACCATAGGAACTGGCATCTGAAGGTGTTCAACGAACCCCTGGCAATGACTATTGAATGCCTTGCAGAGAGCTTGGGTGATGGGCATATAATATCAGGACGGCGAGTACGGGACTACAAGATCGATACAGCCTTTCCCGAGTTCGAGCAACTTGTTCTCCAGGCGGGTTTCACAAAAGACGCCCACGGAAGAGGCAAGTATAATTTCACCTACGAACCACCGGCATATACCAAGCATGACTAGAGCAGGCGGATTGAAGGGCACGACAAAGACGCTGTTTTAACAGCAAAGAGAGTGTAAAGACAATGGGTTGGAATTACAAGTACATACTGATGCCCAGCAACTTCGATGTAGAGAAGTTCAGCAAGGCAGCATTGGATGCCGGGTACGAAGACATGACTAATCAGGCAGTAGCGAGCGCCAAATGGGAAGAAGACAGAATCAACTTCATGATCACCGCCGAAGAGGACCGAAGAACACATGCCTATACCAAAGCCGAACTGAAATCGAAGTCGGATGTATTTTGGGCATTCATGAACAAGGAGCCTGACGACCCCCTTCTCAAGCGTTACAGGAAAGCAGAAAAAGACCAAAGCCTAGCCCTGTACCAGATCTGGTTCAACAAAATAGCCGGTAGGTACATCATGTTCTACACGTCATTCGGGCATGATACCAATAACGACTTTCTCACAGCAGCCATATCACAATTATATGCCTTGGGGGTCGTCGGTACCATATGGGTGATCGACGGGAACAGCATATCTGATGAGATTATGTGCGCAGAATACGAGCTCAGTGGTAACAGCGTGCCTGAGATAACACCATTGGGAAGTGTCGAATCGGGAATAGGCAACTATCAAGAGTTCCTGAAGAGCTACAAAGACACTGGCGCCGACCTCGAAGCCATCCATGCGGCGCTCCTAGACATATCTCCTGGCAACAGGCCTCCGGTAACAATGTTCGGAAAATATCTCACAGGAACTGATGACATCGACAGGTTCAGGCAACTCATAACCGTAGAAAAGCCTGAGGATGACAGCAACTAAAGGGGTTAGACAAAGTTGAGAGACATCATAAGTCGAGACGTACGAGGAGAGAACTGCTACGTTATGTACGGAGAGTGCGGTGCAGACGGGAGTGTCTATGCCGACAGCCCAGAAGAAGCCATAGAGAAAACTGCCAAGGCCTTCGGCCGCACCTTCAGTTATATCGAAAGACGATACGAACCGTTCGGAACGAAGGCAAAAACAACCATTCCAGAACGCCAAAGCCTTCTCAAAGAATCGATATACTACAATACGTGACCAGATGCGCATGAAGCCTCAGGCACAATATGAAATGTGACAATTGGTGAACAGTTTGGCAGAATCAAAGAAAGAGTCAATCGAAAAGCAATTAGCAGAACTCGAAGCAAACGCCAGAGCCGCAGTGAAAGCCAGAAACTTTGACGAAGAACTAAGAATAGACGCACAAATATCAGAGCTGAGAAAGGCATTGACGCACGAACTCCCACGGGCAAACCGGCGGCTCACGTCAGAAGACTGGAAGAAGATAGAAACAGAGGGACCAACAGCAGGACGAATTGCCTGGGGCGGGTTCTGGGAGATGCGCAAATCCGACAGCGGACCACAGCGATACCACTTCACATGCTCATGGTCGCAGTCTTTACAAGACGCGATTGCTGAATTTATGGGCAGAACAGGATCACACGGGTGGTACGCCCTGATCTGGCGATACGAAGACACCCGCGGCCCACTACCCAGACCATACACGATGTGGACAGAACACGAGAAGCTCAAGCACTTCTACATCTGCGGCGTCGTCGATGGCACCGACGGCAAACTATTCAAATTCCCGCGCCTCATCGACCTCTATAATGCCAAAGACTACGCCCTGGAGCTCCTCCGTAAGGAAGGAAGACTATGACAACCGAACCAGATGAGAGCCCGCCCCCGGGCGCAAAGAAAACCGGACCCCACCGCTACACTGTGATAATGGGCAAAGAACTGATAGATGTCGAAGACCTAGGACCAAACACCATACCACGATACACAGCAACTGACGAGAGCGGCCGGACATTCTTTCACGACCAACTCACTTTCATTATAACACCGCCCCCAAGCAAAATGCCACAAAAACCCTACACCGTTAAGGACCCTAGTACCCTGCTGCAGCTCCTATAGTGTTCGGCAACTGTCGTATAATCATACATACACAACGACAAGTAACGAATGAGTGAAAGCATGATAAGAGTGCCCAACAGGATATGTGAAAAAATTGCAAGGAGGACACTTCGCCCAGATAGACACGACATTTGCTGACCTGGTACCCGGGTTCGAAATCTACCAAGGATCAACCTACCACCGCATGAAGACCCTCAACCCCGCCCCCAAAAGGTGCGCCATCTGCAAACAGCATGCCAACCGCCCATACAGGGCAATCCTAGCACGCACCCCCGGGACCAACAGAGCCGGACGACAAAAGATCTACATCTGCGCAACAGACTACAAATCACGAACAGGACGCACACTATGCAGCTGCACCAGAACCTGAACGGCGGCAACCAACAGTCGACAGAGACGATGGTGAAAAATATGACCACACCATACTCTACAACCGACGATTTTGCACACGCCCGCACATACGCAAACGCCGAAGCACCCTACACCCCGAGAATGTCCCATGAAACACCATGGGACCTCTTCTCCCAAACAACCACACCACCCAGAGACCACACCACAAACCCCATACCCACCCCACCAGCCTGCCCTAGCAATGCGGACAACTCCTTGTCTACCCCCAATCCCAAGCCCGACACTATACACGTTTTACAAGTGTATACCAATCCCGTCAGAGCACCGCCCCGACACCCCAACCAAAACCAAGCCTTCAAATCCAAATCCCACTCTTGCTCCACATCCCTCTACCAACCCAAGCTTCACTCCAACCACACCCCAACAGTACTCCTCCCTCACCCCCCAATTATCGGTGCACCCCACCCCCAACACACATACACAATAGTCGAAGTCCCAACCCCCTCCGCTCGCTTATCGACGAACTACGAACGACCCACAAAGAGAGGTGTCGGAGAACGGCGTCCAGCCGGTCTCTGACTACGATAACCACCCCTACCACTACTACCCCCACTACCACCACACAACCCACCACTACCACCACCACACCAATCAAATACCAACAATACACCAACCAACAACACTAGTACACCCACCACTGACAATAGCTGAACTATACCACCACTACCACCCCAGTACTACCAATGCAAGGCGAAAGAATGGACTGTCCGCAGGGTTTGGGGGTTGTTTTGGGGTGGGTTGGGGGTTTGGGGGCGATTTTGGGGGTATCCGCAGGCTGGTGGGGGTACTGGGGTGGGTACTAGTAGGTAGGGGTGGGGTGAGTTGTGTTTCTTGGGGGGGGTCCTTTTGGGGTTTATGTTGTAGGGGGTGCCGTTATAATGAATTCGTCGTCATGACCTTGTAGGTGTGAGAACTAGAATGAGTACCCAGGTAGGGAATGGGAGGGATCAGAAGGTTGCCTACGGCCTAGCGGCGGGCATAGGCGGGGGTGCGGCCCTAGGCGTCCTAGGGGGGCCCATCGGTGTGCTCATCGGAGCGGTGGTTGGCGCCGTGGTCGGCGGAGCTGCCGGGGCCACAGCGGCAGCGGATACGAAGAAGTAGCGCGCTTCTTTGCCCTTCGATACGGCCGAGGGTCTGGTAGATGTATGGGGGGGAATTCCATGGAGTGCTCGATTGTGAAGGTGTTGGGGTGCCTGAGTTGCGGGTGCTTCTGGAGAGTTTCAGGGGGTATCTCGGGCAGAGTAGAGGACGCGGGGGCCTCGGGTGTGTTTTGACCGTCTAGGCGTACCTGATGGTGGCGCCTTCTAGTCTGCTTCCGATTAGTAGATTTGTCTTGTTGTTGGCGAGCTGCGGTCCGCACGTGTCGCAGACGCTCTCCATGGTGGTGTTGAGTGGTTCGATCACGGTGTCATATACTGCCGAGCCGGCGTCGGTGTATCCCTTGTGGCAAATGGGGCAGCCGAGATACGGTCCTCTGTCCTGTTCTTCCGACTTCACTCAATTTGACCCTCGAATTGAACGGAAGCTTGTCTTTCCAGACTACTCTAACAGAGGGGGATGCTGTGGCTACCACGACCTCCTTCTGGTAGTCGCGGAAGTACTTGACCTCCCTGACGACGTCTTCCCAGAACCCCATGAAGGGCTTTGGTGTGGCGATTGCCATATCTGCGCGGCCGATCGGCATGCCTGACTCGCGGTGAAATGCGAAGTAGGCTCTCGCGCCGTTGATGTAAGCTGGGACGGCTCTGAAGAGCACTTGTATATCGTTAGTGAAGTCGGCATGGTCGATGCAAGCGGCGAGATACTTCGAAAGCCATTCTTTCGCCGGGGTCTCGATGGCGTGCACTGCAGCGTTGTTCCTGCGGACGAGGCCCGCATCTATGAGCCTTGAGGCACCCCAGTAGACGCTGCGCCTGCTCGAGCCGAGTTCCTTCGCCAGCTCGCCGGGCCGCACTTCGGGGTTCAACACCGTGGCCAGGAAGAGCGTGTAAGCCCCTTTGCGGCCAAGGGCAGACCTGGCTTCCTCGTCGACCAGCTCGGGGAGTTCGGCCAGCCAGGCATTCAGCGATGTTTCGACTAACTTGCCGCGCCCGTCTAGAACGCCGTCATCCCTCAGGCGCCTCTTGACTACGTAGAAGTGATTGCTGTACTTCGAGTAACCCAGGCTCTGGACGATGGACGAACCTACTCTACCGCTCTGCCTGCCACGGAGCTTGTAGAACATTCTGATTTCGTCTGCATATCGGATTTGATCGTAAAGCATTCTGTGCAATAACGGTGGGGATAACATATAAGCACGCCCCAGTATTATTGCACAACTTGGTTGTTTCGAGCGCTCGCAGGTGCTGCCAGACCTCGAAGACAAGGTATTTGCTGTGATCCTCATCAGGTTCTTCTCAAGACTGTCTTGTTCTAGGTTCCCGGACGTCGGCAGGTTGTTCACCCACGCGTACTTGCCAGTGGTCCTTTGGGGCCCTCCAAGATATCCGGGTGCCACTTCTCGGCATTTTTTGCCCGCGGGTCAGTACTTTGAACGCTTCTATAGCTCCCTTTCAGTAAAGCCCAGTGCGCCCGCTCTACTGTCTCAGGACTTCCGTTACAGAACGTATACTACTTGTTAGGCCTTCGGAACTTGCCGATCTCCTGCTTGCTTCCAGGGTGGGTGTCCGGAGGCACTACCGTCAGTAGTAATGCCTTGAAGCTCTCCGCTGGCAGCACAAGATCTTCACGCCTCTGGTGTGGTGTCTCGCTCATTCCAAGCTCTTCCGACGCCCCTTGTGTATTATCTTTCTCATCGCCAGGAGAGGCCGGAGGGATCGCAATGGCATCATCTGTTAGATCAAGAGGCGGGTCGTATGTCAAACGGTAAAGACCAATGATTTGATATTTAAGCGCTGATTGAGTGTTATTAACTACCATGATACTAGCATGTGTGCGAAAGAAAATGCCTCGATCAAGAGTTGGAAGCGACATAATGCCAGCTATGGCAGCCAGCCTGCCAACCATGCTGCCGGCGGAAAGCGTGACTCCACTGAAATCCATTGGTGAAAAATTCGCCTTGAAGCGGGGCAACTCGAAAGGCCAGAAGTATTTGATGGCGGTGATGCAGGTTGTATCCGGCTATGCCTTGGCAGAGTTCAGCCGAATGGCCAAGGAAGATCCAGCCGGCGCCGAGCAGATGGCGAAGTCTCTGACTGTTCCCTTTGTAGTTCCTGTTGAAGGGCGGAAGGAGTATATGGTTCGCAGAGCACCCCTGAAGGAAGTCATAGAGTCCTTGAATGCCAGGGACGCAAATAACATCGGGAATCTATTCACACAAAAATACGCTTACAGGTTCTCTTCCTATCCGGAGAAGACCCACAAAGGCTAGGATAACAATTCATCAGCAAGACCCGCACGCAAGAACGGTATTCTTCTCCTAGGTCCTCATTTGATAACCGGCAGGCAGATGCCTTCTTCAATCCACCAGAGTCAGGGGCTTATATCCGGCTCTGAATTGCCAGGAAGGTCCACCTCGACAAGAAGATGAAGCGTGCTGTATTCGGGCTAGTCGGTTGAGACCCGCGGTAAGCGTCGGGCAAACGAAGAAACCGTAGAGTCTGAACACTGTAGCAGCGGGGCGGGGCTCAAGCGGGCGGCACCCACTTTCTCGGAAGTCTTTCTCACGGCGCTCCCCAACCTGTTTCCCTTGCTTTCTATGCTCGCGACCTGTTGCCATGTAATGAACCGTCGCCGCCCGAGTCTGGCAATCCTGGGCGCGCTTTTCGTAGCCCCGAGCCTCGTTTTGTTGTCAATGGGCGATTTCCACCCTGCTGTCTTGGACTTCATCCCATTTGTTTTGTTTGTCCTCTGGGCGGGAGCCAACGCGAAAGGCTACTGCCTGGCAAGTGAAGTTCTGTTCCTGACCATGTTCGTCGGTTTCATAGGGTTGGGGGTCGCGCTCCTTTCTGTTGCCTTGTACCTCCCAGGGGCGGTCACACTTGCGTCCTTCGTGGATATCACGATTATTCTAGAATATGAGAGCGAGAAACCAAATGGTAGGCAAGCCTGTGGGGTACATTGAGATCACTTTGTGGTACTAGATGATATTAGTTGACTCGAATGCTATTCATATCGTTCAGTAGTATGAGGTGAACTTACAGATATCTACGCCAATCATCAAGGTGATGAAGATGAACTTGAACTTGTTGGATCAACTACCTTCCACGTGTTGGCTGTGGTACTAGCCGTCTTCATTAGTGTGAACCATCAACAGTTCCTCTACGTCATCAGTGACTGTAGGGACGGATAAGCTCTTGACATCCTTGAGAAACTGAACGGAGAGCCAGGCCCCGGTGCGGCGCTAGGCAGCCCGTCGACCACCGAAGCTTTCGCAAAAGCCTTCCTCAGTTGAGGGAGTCTGACAGACCCGAGGTAGGATGCTTGTTTTGGGTTACGCTTAAAAGAAAATCTTCACTCTGGGTCCGTGCACGAACTTCGAGATGTTTTTACCGGGGTTGCGTTACTCACGATTATAGCCTTCCTGATAGGAGGTGGGCTTGCGCTGATCCTGTTCTCAAGCATAGCAGAGATCAGAATCGCCGAAGTTGGGAACGATGCATGGGTGTTCTGGTACTTCAGTCTGGGCTCGGGTGCTGTGGTCATCTCGCTCCAGTACCTACTCGGCGTCTCCGCCCAGGTGATTCAACAGCTTCTCACCAAAGAGAAGAAGAATTATCAGGGTCGCGAAGGGTAGCCAGCGCCGCCCTAGCTATGGGTGCAACCCTGGTCGGGCTGATTAAGAGAGGATCCATACTCCAGGTAGACGAAAGTGATGGGATGGTCGGTCTTAATAGCTGGGTGTGTGATTATAGGCGAGAGCAAGATGAGCGCAATCAAGGAAGTTCTTAGTTTCCTGAGAAACATCCCCGAATCATTGGACCAGGCCAAAGCAAACACATATGGAATCTACTCCATGAGTTCACGAGAAAGGGCGAGGGCCGCCGAAAGATTGCAGGCAGAAGCCAGCGCGTTGGGTGCCAACTCTGCGGCCTCACGAGAAAGGATAAACGTCAACGAAAGGTAGCGGTCCAATCTCCGCCATTCCAGTAATCAAGATTTTCCTCCTGTAAAGGCGAAGTTCATGAATGCTGCGTAGAGCTGTTGGGTTCGATACGATCATGTTCGTGTGTGGTTCTAGTATTTCTGTGTTTTAAGCTGATGTGCTTGTCAGTGGTGAATGACATATATCTCAAGTATGAAAGCGATATTCATTGGAACGGCACTAGGTATAATGGGAGAGATAGCTGGCTACCTCGGTTATTTCATAGTGTCTGTCATCGCATTCGTTTTCTCATTCATGTTCTTTGCATGGATCACCATTTCAACAATTATGAGAGCAAGGCGCGAACAATCACAGCAAAACCTTACATCACGAGAATTGGCACTGCTGAGAGCTGAACCGGTTCAAACGTATAGTCAAGGTGATACAGTGTACGAAAAGTTACGCCCAAAGCTAGAGAAAGAAAGTTTTGGCAAGATCGTAGCAATAGATGTCAGCAAAGGAGATGTCGCTGGTGTTGGGGACACAGTAGAAGAAGCATACGAGAACGCGAGATCTAACCGTCCAGAAGTCGTACAATTCCATTTCCGCCGAGTGGGAAATAGCTTCGTTGATAGCTTCGGCTGAGAACCAGCGGCACCAACACTGAAGATCAGATAACGCGGGACGTAGTCGAGACCTACGTGGACGTGAGTCCTTCCGCGTTCGGATCGCGGCGGCGCCGCACGTCCGATTCACTAACAACCCCTTCTCAGGCGTCGATGATCAAGGGGGAAACCCTCCTGTCGTCCTCCAGAGGGGTATGCAGCCCGTACTAGGGAACTGAGACTCAACAGTAACACTGCAATTCCGGCGCGTTCCGTCCTGGGGCGTGCCTCTATTGTAGCGGTTGGGTGGTAACAATCTCACTGGTGCACCGCATAAGCGCTTTTCAACCACCAGGAACTATTGCCGTGGGTATCCTGCATTGAACGCGTATGCTAGTATGAGGAAGGAAGACACTGATGATTGTGAGCTCGTCCACAAGCTGGTTGACAAGTATGGTGGGTGGTGCACGAACTGTGGCTACGAGAGACACAGGGAAGAGACTATCATAAGCTGATGTATCTAGTCCGGTGCGTCTCTTGCTGGCGATTTACCGCCTCTCGTTTGAAAGCGAGACCGAAATGGACTTCGTTAGTTGATTAGGTCTTGGTTCTGGCTGATATACTCGTCAATGTGTTAAAATTGTATTAATTTGGTAGACAGAGCCTGGATAGTACCTGATGGATAATGCTAGTTGAGAGCGCCGTGCCGCTTCTTGTTGGGGTATGTCAAGCGAAGCGGGTAACAGCGAAAATGACTGCCGCCCCGAGCATAGTCAGTCCTATCATTCTCCATGACTTTTCATGTGTGTGCGCTTCGGGAAGGAGGTCGCTGGCACCTATGCTGAGGAATTCTCCTGCAAAGAATGCAAGTATGTACGAAAGTGCCACTGACGATGCCGGGACCATGAAACTTGCCAGGACGCCTATCATAGGGGCTATGGCGTCGGCCTCGAGAAAGCGTTTTGCGGCCCCCTTTGTGTTGCCGTGCCTGAGCATCATGGTGGTAGTGTTGAGCCCATCAGAAAAGTCGTGGGCGATGACAGCAAAAGCTACCAGAGCTCCTACAGCATAGCTAACTTGGAAACCGAACCCTATGCCGACTCCGTCGAAGAAACTATGAAGGACCATCGTCCCTGCGCCTACCTTTCCCATGACTGGGGCTGGCTGTTCGTGCATTGCCCTTGCGTGGTTGTGCGCAGCTATCCCCCTCTGGATCACGTGGTAGTACAGGAACCCCACCATGGTAGCCACTAGTACCCAGTTGGTTGACCCCAGGTTCATTCCTATGGCGGTCGGAAGGAGGTCAAAGAACGCGATGCTGACCAGAGCCCCGCCCGCGAATGCAATGAAGAGAAAGAGGTCCCGACCATGCTTTAGGGCTAGATACCCGCCGAACATAGTTGAGAAGAAGGTGGCGGCCGCTACGAGTATCGGTATGATGCCCGCCATCAAAATCATATCGGCGGCGACCTTTTAACACGCCAAAGGAGTCTCTGCCATCGATTTCTGACTTTACGTTCACATTAGGGGCGGCCTTGGCGTTCCTCTACCATGCGCTCTATCTAGCCACAACCGGCTCAATGACAACGCCTGAATCGGCGAGCCGTGTGTAGTGGTACGACGTTGTCGGCTGCCTGAAAAAGCCAGGCAGCTACCTGCCTACTTTAACCGCCAGGTTTGTTGACGCCCAATTCCGCCGCTTCGTGCATTGCTCTGAACGTGTTGTAAGCCTTGATATCATTGACCTTCTCTTCAAGCCATCTTATCTTGCAGCGCGCACAATACATGCTGCTTGAGATGCTGTCGGGGCGGCCATCAGTGTACCAGGTCTCCACGAACCGTCGTATAACCAGACGGCCTCCGCACTTGATGCATTTAGGTCTCTTTTTCTGTTGTACTGCCGGCAATGCCAATCTCTCATTGGAAATCGGTAATAAGGACCCAGCATCTAGCACCTGCATATTCATGCCTTGTATGTGGGCATAATCATGCAGGGACCTGTTTTCTGGTGCCAGAGTGACGGGTTCCGCTTTTATGGGGGTGTGCACATGTTTGCCATGGATATCAGCGCCGAACCAGTGCTTATGGTTGGTGTTATCATCGCTCGAGAGGACGGCAAACTACTCATCCACAAGTCAGAAAACTGGCGTGGTAAGTACACGTTCCCAGGGGGAAAGGTGATGTATGGGGAGACGTTAGAGGAAGCTGTGATCAGAACGGCCCAGGAAGAGACCGGGATAACTGTAGCTGATCCAAAGCTCCTTCTTGTGATGGAGATGATAGACGATCCGGAGAGTTCAGCTCGTTCGAGTCATATAGTCGGCTTTGGTTTCACATGCACTGTAGGTCTGATGCCTGGCAAGAGACTTGAAACAGCCGTATCATTTGAATGGGCGGACGCGCATGAAGCGGAGAAAATGGACATGGTCACATGGGCCCGAAAGGCTCTTGAGAAATATACGAGCGGCAACACCAGGCTCCAGTTCGGGAGCAGAGTCGCCCGTGATCTGAAAGATGCCATCGACATGGAGCCTGACTAGCAGTCGACTTCTATCAGAAGCGGCAAGTGATCAGAGACGACGTCCGGAAGTACTTCGAACTTCTTCACATAGAGGTCGGGCGACGTGAATACATAATCATTGATGAGCCCGTGTGGATCTTTGGCTGAAAGCAAAGATCTCGTTGTTGTCACATTGTTCTCTTTGACGAGATTGCGCATCTTTGCCTCAAGTATCCTGGTCCCCTCAAGCTCTGGCTTCAGATTGAGGTCACCCACCAGCAACTTCTTTCCATGCAACCTCTCGAGGAGCGCCAGCCATCTACGTGACTGGGCAGCCCTTTCAAGACAGTCGCCGTATATCCCCCAAATGAACGCCCCATGAGTATTGGCTACCAGGAGTCCATTGGGAAGCTTCGCCCATTGCAGCCTTACGCTCTGAGACATTGTTGCCCCGGTCCCTAGCAGATTCTCGTTAGTTATGGCATCCAATACCTTTGATTCACCATAACCTGCTAAGCTTATCCCCTTCCGGAAGAAGATAGCGAGGCGGCCGCCATTATCGATATACTCCGTTGATGGTACACCGGAGAAGTCAGGGAGAGCTTTCTGTATCCGCTGGTAGAGGTCATAGACAGGTGCTTTTCCCCCATGCTTCTCCATTACTTTCACAGCGTCAGGCGTGGCGGTCCGCGGTTCCATGAGGACCTCCTGGAAGCAAAACATGTCCACAGACTCTGATTGCTTCATTAAGAACGGCTCGAGCTTATCATAAGCGAAGCCGAGCCAAGCGTTGAGCGATATGATACGCACATTAACCTAGGTGCCGGTTGATAAAAAGCAGTCATACGATAGAGCCGTGTTTGGCGGAACACATCCGCACCAGCACGCTTTACCCACGTTTCTTTTTGATTACATCCAGCAGTCAAAGCAAAACGGGTTGTCTTCGAGTTAACTTCCCGCACGAATAACAGAGAGGCTAGTAGCCAAGCAGGTGGAGCATGTATACGGTTATCGTGCCTATCGCGAAATAGAGGAGCCACATGATGTATGCGTGGTTGCTTGCTGGCAAGATACCCTTAGAGTTGGCCAGAGAATAAAAGACCCCCTCCACAGCAAGAATTGTCCGTTTTATGCTCATGTGAAGTCTTTGGGGAGAATGAGGCTCGCGGTCGGCGTCTTTCGTTTGGTATTTGCGTATTCCCTGTTGGCCGGCCTCTTACTCGCAAGCTCAGAAGTAATTCTCGGGATTATGGCGATAGGAATAGTTCTCCCCTTCGAGGGGTACTCTTTCTTGCTGGCAAAGCGGTTGCCCCCCACTGAAGCACAGGACCAAGCAGCAGTAGCAGTGTTCAGTGGTGGGCTCGTTCTTGCAGTCTACGGGGTATTCCTCGTCCAGGCGGAAGCCTGGTTATCTCTTGGATCCATGTTCATGGCTGGTGTGCTTATCTGCTGTGGTATATGGTGGCACCTAAGATGAGGACAGGGATGGAGGCGCGGATGTGATGAATTGGTTAAGCACACTGATGAGAATATGGAACGAGCTAGAGGAAGTGATGAATTTGGCCTTGAGAAGCCGAGCTGCGCTCTTCGTACTCACGGGGATTTCCTTGGCTGCAATTGCGGCTCTGCTATTTTCACCCCTACCGGGGGTCCGCGACTTGGCAACAACGTTCTTCGTGCCTGTTGGTGTGTGCATTGTATTACTTGTAGCGCTTACTGACATATTCGATCGTAGAATCAACGCCCAGGACAGTAACTAGTATCTCTTCCAGAGGCTCACTTCGGGCATGACCTGCCCTTGCATCCTCTCTTCCTGCTCCATGCCCGGATAGAGCCTGAACCTGAAGACGCACCTCAACAACTCCTAGATTCTTTCTACAATTCAGGGCTATTTTCATTCCAGGGCTGAAGCGCCTGGGACTTCACTCGTCCCTCGTTAAATTCCTGTCTGACGGCTGCTTAGGTGAGCAGAGAAGAAAAGGAACCTCAATGGTTAAGCGCACTGATAAGAACATGGAACCAGCTAGAATCATCCAGCGAGGGAAGGAAGCTGTTCGGGGGCTACCTTGTGAAACTCGGCTTCTCAAGATCGTCCAGTGGTAGCTTCAAAGACGCTTACATCAGCCATGACAAGCAACTGGTCATAAAATGGGACCTGTTACCTGAGAAGAACAAGACAAGAGAGCATACCTGGACCGAATTCGTGACGTGGCGCAATGCCCCGGAGAGCAAGCGGAAGTACCTCGCGCCTGTGATCAGATACAGCAATGGACTGATGCTCCAGACAATGGTCAGAGAGTGTGGTGAACAATGCAGCAGCAAGATGAAGGTCATGTTATTGGCATCGATGTTGAAGACATCTCATTGGTACCATCATGGTCATGTTGGTGTGTCGACAAAATTCTTCGATTATGATAGCGTAGGGTTGATAGACGATGATGTTGCCGTTGTGAAGGCATTAGAAAGCGAAGTCCAGGAGAACACTTCCGCCGGCAGGATACGTGCGCCCCCAATAGGCTGTTGAAGGTACTGCCCAACTGATAGCAGCTTAAATTAGTACATGTCCCTCAAATACGATGACCCGAAGGCACGGCCGGTTTTACTGCCTCTCGCACGTCGATGACATCGATGGCGTGTCGTCAGCGGCTCTCGTCAAGGCTGCAACAGGCGCGGAAATCAAACTAACCGACTACGACAACTTCCTGGCAGACCTCCAGAACGTCCCTTCATCAATCACAGGGCTGGTGATATGTGACATAGGCTTCGACGAAGCAGTGGCTGACAGGGCTCTTGGCATACTTGGCAGAGTGCGCAAGAAATGTCCAGTCATCTATATAGACCATCACAGTCTGAACCCTAAACTTAGGTCGCGCCTTGAAAGTGTAACCGAGCTCGTCTGGGATGATAGAGAATGCGCTTCGACCCTCACATATACAAGATTCGCCAACAGCCTAGGGAGAGATTACAAACGTCTGGCAGCATACGGAGCGGTAACTGATTACAGAGACCAATCACCGACAGCAAAGAGGATCCTGGAAGTCATGAGCAGGCATACAGTATTTCTTGAAGCTACGCTTCTTTCCAATGCACTCACCGAAACGCCATCGTCTGCGATGGATCTTGTTGACGCGCTATCAAGTGGAAAGAGGCCAGCACAGATCCCCGGGGTCATGGACCATGCTATGGCACAACTTTCAAAGGCAGCTGCCAATGAACAGTATGTAGCTGGTCATGGTAGTAAGAGCGGGAGAATAGGATGGGTAAAGGTTGGTAAGACTGACCATCCTTCGGTTTTCTCTACCATTGTCGAAGGGATATTGGATGTCAGCGTTGGTATTGCGTACAAAGAGAAGCAGGAAGGCTGGTATGACATCAGTATGAGAAGCACAGACGATATGAAGTTCCATCTGGGCGAGGTGGTAGGGAAGTTCTGCGCCAAGAACGGGTGGGCAGGTGGCGGGCATACGCATGCTGCTGGGTGCAAAATCCCGAAAGAGAAACTGAGTGCGCTGTTGTATCTCCTTGATTCTATGGCTATTGCAGCCTGGGCGCGTCGTTAGGTCATGTAATGTGCCTGTTTTGACCATATCAACCTGTTTCAAGCGTTTTATACTGTTTCAACTGCAAAACGGTCGCTTTCATAATCGAAATGATACCAGAAAACCTCCCGCCCTTAATAATCCAATCACCGGTATCTACAAATGCCAAGAAAGCCGGCGGGTGCCCCCGCACATCAGCCTGTTGCTGCGATAGTCTACAAGCTCAACGTCAGCGAAGGATATCTTTCCGCGTTGCATGGCTTCCTCACACCAATAATGGAAGTATACATCCCATCGTTGAAGATTGCATTCAACACAGACTTCGGGAAGTTGCATGTAATCACTGAGGTGGACCATAGGTATGATGACGCCAAGGTTATTTCAAAGATTTCGGTCAATCCAGCTCTCGTTTATCTGCTGTCTTCGTACCTCGATGCGGAAGAGAAGATCTCAAAATACTCGGAAGAGCTCTTAGTGAAGTTACGGCCCAAGTCCCGGCATGGCAAGAAAATGAGTTAGCTGATTGCGGGACCCGAAGCGCAGCAGAATCTGGACCTACGATCTATTGCTGATTTTGTCCGCTAACTGGATTTCCGAAGTCAAGCAAGAACTTGCATTCATTGTCGCCCTTTGCGGCGCATGCGATCTCCTTTATGCTGATCAGCTTTCCTACTGTCGGCTCCATAAACCCTGTGAGCATACCTCTCATGAAGTTACATATGCCCTGGTCAGCCTTTCGCCCTGCACATTCGAAACACTCTGAAATAGTTATGTGAGTGCCGCCCGGTTCGACATCTGGTACCCCCCATCCTCCGGCTGAAAGCAGCATCAGGGCATAGACCCATGTCTCAAGCATCTTCTCAGCCCCTGTAACGTCCGTGAGGAATCTGCTGAGGTCGCTGCCATATGCGTACCCACTGTTGTAGAGGAGCATGTCGCCTTGCTTGCCAAGCATGGACCTGATCCCTGAGAACATGTTCAGAACAGCTTTTTGTCTCATGAATATGCCCCGCTGCCCGCCCCATATCACCGGGAATGCCAGAGTGTCAACAAGTGCCCCGGCTTTTCCTGCTACTACGTTGACGTTGATCGTATAGCCTGTCTTCCTTAACTCGGTTTCAAGCTTTCCAGCCGAGAGCGTCGTATTCTCGAGGACCGCGAATGCATTGAATATGGCACGCCCATTTCCATATACAGAGTGCACGTCTATGTGCTTGAAGTTGACGCCAAGCCTGGCAGCGGCGACCTGCAGCTCAGCAGAACGACCGACCGTATCGACTATTGCCACTATCTGTACCTGACTAACAGTGGGATCATAACGGCCGATCATTACCTCCTTAGGAAACTTGCCTGCAACCACCGGCCGACTTTGGTGAACAGGCCCTTAAAAAATCTCCGACACAGCCCCATGGCCACTATAACGGGGATGATACATGAATCTGTTCCCTGTCTCGGTATAGGGTCTCTGCCGCGTCTTCTATCAGGCGCGCTTGCTGGAGATACATATCTTTCTCAGCTCCAGTTGACTCTGCAGCTCTGCTTTCCAGATACCTTGCCACCTTCTTACCTTCTACACTCCCTATCCGCCCATTAGTTTTATCGTAAATGCTTGCCCCATCCACAATCCAGGATATCGACCATTGACGGAGTTTAGCCTCGGCTTCCAGTACACAAACCAGCATGCTGTAATCATACTGCGCATTGTACGACCGCATCATACTAGAGTGTAGCTTATTTGGCAAAGCCAACGGCGTTGCGCGAGTCTCAAGATCATCAATTATCTTGTCCAAGACCGCGATTTCTCGTTTGTTGTAACGCCTTGTCATAGAGGGACCACCGGACACCTACTTGTCATATTATACGCTTACCTGCTTATTTATAACCACAAACTAGCCATATGTGAACAAGGGACCAGAAGTTGTAGTCGCCGGGATAGTTTCACGCGATGGCGTAATACTCATGACCCAGAGCCACAAGTGGAATGACAAGTATTCAATACCTGGGGGGCATGTGGAAAATGGAGAGACTGTTTTCCAGGCCCTGAAACGCGAAATGAAGGAAGAAACAGGTATTGACATAATATCTGCCGACCTGATTGCAATAGGCGACTTCATCCCTGAAGAGTATTACCAAAACAAGCATTTTGTAGCATTATTGTTCAGATGCTACCCGCTGCAGTTAGCTGATGTCAAGATCAACGAAGAAGCTTACAAGTACGAGTGGGTGCCAATCGACGCGGCCAAGGACTACCCGCTAACGGGCCCCAGTGCACTGGCACTGAAAAAGATGTTCGGCCCAGTTATAGAACATTACGAAGAAAAGCAGGCGCATGCCTAGATTACTTATTGGTACTCCCCACTGGTGCCAGGCGCGCCGCACGCGTTACATCGCATACGGAACGAGTATAACAGCAAGTATGAGAGAGATCACAGCTATGTTGACAAGCCTTGTCACGATGCTCAACCCCTTGTCGTTCAGTCTGGAACCGGCAACCGCCCTGACCCATATTTTGAACGCCTGACCCCCATCGAATATAGGTATCGGAAGCGCATTGAATATCGCCAAGCTGAAGTTGAGAAAGAACAACCAGTAGAACAGGTTCGCAAGGGGCACAAGCATACCACCCAGTGGAGAGGTGTATGATCCTGCCAGGGCCGCAGAGTAAGGCGTCATCGGCTGGCAGAGCGACAGGGTGGGGATGCATAGGTACAGGAGAGGGTTGTGCCAAAGAGCCGACGAGTACCTCGACGCTGTCGCAGACAGCAGCGCGTAGTTGGCATTCCCGACAACAGGAGTCATGGTCGACACGACACCCACAAGGGCAAGAAGACTTAGCATTCCGATTACCAGATTGTCACCTACGCCAGCCGCAAGGATACGCAAAGAAGCAGCTGGCCTCGCGGCCTTCATTGCTACTTCGTCAACTTCAACGAACGCGCCTATAGGTATGCACAGAAACATGATCAGCCCAGCAGACTTCACAGGTACCCCCAGGCTCCTGGCCACTATACCATGCGCCGCTTCATGCGTTACTAACCCTACTACAAGTGCCAGCCAACCATACACCAGCGGCAAGTACGGGTTGAGCCCCGGTATAGCCAGGTTAGCAAGCGGCCCTACGGCCCTCACTGACGTGGCAGCTTCTACCCCCCTTGATGTTAGCAGAAGGACGCCAAGCTCAGAAGCGAAGAGCAACACGCCCGCAGCAGCCGCCAGAGGCAGGATGTAGAGCATGATCCAACTGAACCTGCTGACAGCCCGGCTCTTGCCTATGCGGTCCATTGTGGAAATAAACCTATGTGTTCGCAAGAGAACCAAACCGTACTGGAACTCGATACGCTTGAAACTAGGTTCACCGGCACCGGTATCTGGCAAATTCATAGTAGATGTCACAAGAGACATAAAAGCGACCACCGGCAGCCAAGCTCCATAGAGTATACAGGCTGAATGGCACAAATCAAGCTCCTTTCCATCATTCAGGCTGAAATAGCGCTGAAACAGGTCTTTGGCGCCACAAACAAGCTACTTCCATGGTGCAGGAGACCACTTGGGTTGGACACAGGTACGATAACGTCACCCCCAGAAGCAGTGTCAGATTTTCACCCACCTCCTGAGGTTGCCGTCAGGATGGAGACCTGCAATTTGACCTCTGTTGTAAGTTTGGAGAGAGATTCGGGTTTATTTCGTTGATAGGCGCTGTGCGCAGCCCGCGTTAAATAATCACAACCACCCCCTTGGTATGAAGCCCGTAGAAGTGGTTATCATGCCCAACAAGGGCTTCGAGGAGCGGTTCACCCCCTCCGTGGTCAAGTTCCTGCAAAGGCAGCTTGCAGCACGATTTGATGAGGTCCTAGAGGCGGTCGCCATCATAAAGAAGAGAGATAGGTGGTCAATCCGCATAGTGTGGGACGACGAGGCTCCAGAAGTTCATGACAAAAGAGCATCAGTAATCTACTGGGCGGTGATAGACAGTCCTGTAAGGATCAGGTGTATGATAGGAAGTTTCAACACGTACAAGGGAGTAGACGAGGAGGTCTATGTCGCAGAGTTCACCATGCCGGGCCTTGGAAAGAGCAGGCGGAAGCCAGGGCCAAAGGCGCATGTCCACGACCCGTCTTCGCTGCTGGCCCTGATTGACACAAGAGCGACGTAACCCCTGATGTCAACCAAAGCGAAGCTTGAGCGACAGAATCATAGAAGCGAAGACGACACTGAACCCATTGGCAATTATAATCGGGATTGACCAAATGGCAAGACCGTAGACAAGCCAGATGGCAAACCCGATGGCGAGAAGCACGTACATCTGAAGAGATATGTCATTGGTCTTCTTGGTCTTCCAAGCTCTCCAAAACTGCGGGACTGATGAGTAAGTTGTCAAAACTGCTGCAACAAGCCCTAGTAATGTGATGAAAAACATAGTACAGGACGGGGGCACCCAATTTAAGCCGCTAGCATGTTTTGTGCAGCAGGTACCGCCCTGCAGACAGCTGGTATCTGCTCTTTTTATTCTTCATTGCATGTTTATCTAAAGATGCCGTCGATACTTACCACAAAGATAGCAGCGTCAGTTGTGATAGTAAGCGTGTGCGCGTGCCTTGCCGCTCTGATCAGTACCAACGTGAACGTTTACTACCTCTCTTTCTGTCTGGGGTTCTGCGGCCTCCTGGCAGTGCACGAAACGGCAGATTCGGCCCCAAGGGACTACACAAAGAACCCGATAACACAGGAAGAGATCGCCCTCGCGAAAGCTACAGAGAAGAAAAGCATAGTGGACACGCTCGTAAACCACCTCGAATCCGAGGCCCACGAGTACAAAGACTGTGACCCATGTCCAGTACCTATCTTGATAACTCAGCTGAAGGTGCTAGAACCCTCCCAGTAATCAGGCAGCAACCAGACAGTGGCATAGCAGTTTAGAGATCAATGACAACATTACTTCATACAACCAATAATATGCATACCCAAATACTGATAGAACTACAAATCAAATTTCAAACTAATGCCACTACAGTAGGAGCACCAAAGCTCTCAGGGGATGCTGTGTCTCGGCAAATACGTCGTCGTTGCTCTTGTCTTTTCGATCTCTTCTGTTCCCGTATCATAAACAACAGATCATGATAATATATAAGTCGTGATCGGCAATCATAATTGATTCTCGCGGAATCACGAGAAAGGTAGAACAGCTCCGGTTCAATGCAAGGGAATAGAAGTATGTTCCTGCGACCGGCACTAATCTCGCCTTCAGAATGTCGTTACCCCCATTTCTGACCCACGTGTTAGACCATTAACTTGAATTCCGTCTAATTAGTAGACGAAGATTCGGTATTGTACCTAATTCTCCTTAATGCGCCCTGTTTGCCTGGCTACTTCGACATAGCAGTAGCTGTTCTGCTCGGGGGACTGTTTGCAAGGTCCAAAACGACGTCTCCATGGCACGCTTCATCGATCTTGCAGAAGCATGCGACGTTCTTTCCACGCCACGGTTCCAGCCACCCTGGATCATGCTTCAGCTTCACAGCAGCATACATCCTGTAGAGTTGGACGCTTTCTTCTCGCGTGTGCCCATGGATCCCCTTCACTTTGTTGCAATCACACCCCTCAAGCTTGTACGGGTTGCCTGCTTTCGTCGTCCTGTCTATTCTCTTCGTGTTGGGCGGGAGTTTGAACCCCTTCTGCCGCAACATCCTTACTCTGAAGGGGTACTTTGGGGTAACCCGGAGTACCGGGCAATTAGAACCCCCGCACGGTATGATGCTCATAGTCAGCACTATCTCCCCTCCCGCGGTCCGTGTGCCTAGGTCAAGTCCCCACCAATGGTTGCGGCAGCCGCAGGTCGGGTTACAGTACTTGCAATTGTACTCGCTGCCAAAGTAACCCATATGTGCGTGCGGGGTAGACATCAATATCGCCATAGAACATGTTCCAATCCTATAAGACCGCAGGAGCTCAGACCAGAACTATAGCCACGAGTACAGCTGCTGCGATGACTATTGGAGCCAAGATCTTCATTCGGCGGGACCTTTTCTTGCGCTGCACATTAGCAATGGGGCAGCGGGAAACCCCACGGCTTTAGTCGTGGGATGAGAGCGAGGGTGCTTATTAGATGTAACGTCTTTATCTAATGATATGTCGAAGGGATACACCAGGGCTGCGACGAAGGTCCATTTCATGCATTACCACTTCGTTTGGAGCCCGAAGTACCGAAGGCCTGTCCTGGTCGGGAATGTCGAGACCAGGCTGAAGGGCCTGATATTGGAGAAGGCGATCGAATTGGGGTGCACCATTATAGCGCTCGAGGTTATGCCGGATCATGTGCACTTGTTCCTTCAGGCGGACCCCACGATTTCACCCAACAAGATAGTCGGGATGATAAAGGGCTACAGCTCAAGAGTTCTTCGAAAGGAGTTCCCAGAGCTCCGTTCCAGGCTCCCGACGCTTTGGACCAGGTCGTACTTCGTCTCGACCCACGGGCATGTTTCTTCAGACACGATAAAGCGGTATGTGGAGGAGCAGAAGAGCGTTTGATCACATACAAGTTCAGACTCTACCCGACTAGGACACAGGCGCGGTTGATGGGCGACACGATGGAAACCTGCAGGCGGCTCTATAACGACCTCCTCGACAACAGGATGCGGACGGGGGCCAAAGCATTCGAACAGAAGAGGGCGCTCACCGCTTTTCGCCAGGATAACAAGTTCCTATCAGCCGTTCATTCCCAGGTTCTACAGGACGTTGTCTTCCGACTCGACAAGGCATACAGCAGCTTCTTCACTGGCCGTGGAAGATACCCCAAGTTCAAACGGAAAGGCAGATATAACTCGTTCATGTATCCGCAGATCGGTGGGTTCAAGGTTGCTGGGGAAAAACTCAGACTTTCGAAGATTGGGCTCGTCAGGGCGAAATTCCATCGTCATCTTGAAGGCAGACCAAAGACCTGCACCATCGTCAGAGACATCGACCAGTGGTATGCCTGCATTTCCGCAGAGACTGAACCTGTCAAAGTTGAGTCACAAGCAGACAAACCGGTTGGCGTAGACCTTGGCGTGATTATTCGAGAAAGAAGAAGGGTTCGAAGAACAGGGAGAAGGCCAAGGTCTTGCTCGCCAAGACTTGGAGGAAGGTCAGGAACCAGAGGCTGGACGCCGCGCACAAGGTTTCTACTGCTCTGGCGTCCGAATATTCGGTAATCATCTTCGAGGACCTGAAAATTATGAACATGGTGAAGAACCACAATCTGGCATCAGCAATAATGGATGCCTCTTGGGGCCAACTACGCCGACTGACTGCCTACAAGGCAGAAAGGCGTGGTGGACGAGTGATACTCGTCAACCCAAGCGGGACATCGCAGAAATGCTCAGGATGCGGGATCATGGTTCCGAAAGGACTGGGTGAAAGGACACACTCGTGCCCGAGCTGCAATCTCGTCCTTGACAGGGACGTGAATGCGGCACGTAACATACTGGCTGCGGGCCTGGAACAGGCCCATGTAGAGGGGCAACCTCTGCTTGTCCAACGAAGGCGGATAAGCAAGTTTGCCCCTGTGAAGCAAGAAGCCAATGCCTTCAGGCATTGGTAGTTCACTTCGATACCTGGGCGCGACCTACTTGGTATCTATAATCTTCCCCTCTGATTCCACGAACAACTTGTCTCTGGTACCCTTGGCAGTACTTAGCCGACGCTTGTCAGTAGACATGACCACACCCGAGAGGACGTCGGGGCGTGAGACCTTGTGGGCGTACCAATCGGTCAGACCCTTTGCGGCGACGGCAACATCGTTGGCAAACTTCTCAAATGACGTGTAGTGCCCATAGTAGTCCCGGGACCTGCCCCACTCGGTATCAGGCCTCTGGTAGTAATGCATGACATTGTCAGAGAGGAAGTAGGACTCCGGTATGCGGGACTTGAAGCAGCTGTTGCAGATCGGGATATACCCCGTCAACCGCGGCTTGCTGTTTTGCCCGATCTCTAGACCGCTCGGTACATACTTACCCTCCTTCTCACTGTATGTGCTCTTCTCCTCAATTGTCCTGAACCATGGATCGCGAATAAGATCAACCGGGTCAATATCCTCTAAAATCGTGTTGCCAGTATACGCTTCGTTCTGGAGGTGGAAGTGGTCGATGAACTCCTTCGGCACCTGGCTCTGCTCCAACCCGAAGAATGCGCAGAACTGCAGCCAATCGTTGAAATCAAGGCTGACGACGCTCTTCCAGGTGTTCTTGTCGCATACCGGGCATTTAGTGGGGACGCTCGTGGTGCGGCCGACATCTACCTTGCGGTGCCAGTGCTCCCAACTTCTGTGCCCCGACTCCCTCGTGCAGAACAACTCCCTACCATCGTCTGCAGTCCACTTGTAGCCGCACAAGACGTGGTGGGGGACGTAATCGTAAAGCTTGCCAGTCTTTGTGAGGACAACCGTGAGCTGATCTTTGGACTCGCCTACAGGACCATGGTGTATGCCGACCACCGGGGTCTTTACTACAGTTGGTTCGGTGATCGCATGTTTCTCCTGCAATTCCTTGGCTGTAGTGGCGGGAGAGACGCTTTCGAAGTGCTTGCCTGCAATCCAAATTCCGCCGAAGTCTGGGTGTACCTTGACAGGATACTCGGAGTTCCTGTTCTCCAACGCCTTCGCCAGCAGCGCTTCAAGGTCCTGGGACCTTATGAAGTCGTTCCACCACTTGTAGACCCGGTCATGATTGGCCTTCCAGTCGTCCCAGAGGAGCTTCTCGATGGCACTAGCTATGTTTTCTCTCTGTTTGAACGCAACGACCTGTTCAACGTACTTGCGATCACCAAGTACTGTAGGAAGACTGATGGTGGCAGGCACTATGCTTTTGACCTGTTCCCCGTACTTCCTTATCAGGTACGAGCTGGCATCCCCAGAGCTGCTGAAGCTATCGCTATACTTACCAGTCTTCACCCTCTCCTTGACTTCTATCTGAGCTGACTTATCCTCAAGGGCCTTCAGAACCGTGGCAGTTGATGTTCCCTCAGGGATCTCTTTCTTTTGCTCGGCAGTCTGTATGTAATCAGCCACATGATACAGAAAGATCTGCAACCATGCGCCCAGAGCCGGCTCCTTTGCGAATATCGCCTGCAACGAGCCTCTCATGAACACCTTTTGCTCCCTCAATACCATGGCGCTTGCATTAGACGGGCGTCTCTCACCAAGAAGTATCTTGAACGGAAGCCAAACGTGCTTGAATTTATCGTCTAGATACATGCCAGGGTTCCTGTCACCGTGGGTGTTGTCAAGGTTGAGCCTCCTATCCCCGGCATCGAGTATGTACACAGTGTCCTTCCAGAGGAAGAACAAGAAGATGTTAGACTTCCACCCACGTTTCTTGTTCCTGACGAATGTCACCATTATCGACTGCGGAAGAGGATTCTTGGATGCCTTCAGGTATTCAACAAGTGCTTCAGGGTTATCGATCTCAAGTATCTGGTCGAAGACCTGAAAGCCGCCGGTGGCACTTGTCTTTATACTACCCATCTTCATAACATGGAATTGGTCATACCTGCCTGTCCCCACCTTTACCTTGACGGCGTCGTAAATGGCGTCTAGAACACCCTTCTTGTTGATAGGCTCCAGCCACTTCTTTACAACATCATAACCCTCGGCTCCAGAGGTTACCATTTCCAACAACTCGGCACGCTGCTCCTTACTCAGCTTGTTGAGCCCGGCTACAGGAACATAAATTGATTCTATTGAGAGGCTGCCCCTACTCAACGTCGCTATCACATTATTGACGAGGTATATCCCCCTGATCAGCGTCTGCCAGGGCTTATGCTCACTGAGCGCGACAACTTCCTCCATCTCATCCTTAGCTATGAGTTCCGCCATCGAACCTTTGAACCAGTTCTTCCCCTTCCACTTCTCGTAAGCTTCAACATGGTACTGGTTCTGCAACTGATATAGAGCAAAGAGGTCATCGACAGCCTTCATGATCTCGGGCGGCGCAAGTACGTACGCCTTCATATCAATCGGTTTGTCTTCAGGCATCTACCTCTCACACCCAACCGAAGAGAGCACACAAACCCCCAAGCCTAGCCCGCATGAGAAAACCACCGTCACTTACCATCCTCCAACTGTTCAACGCAATCAATGAGATCGCCCGAGGGGACCCCCAAACTGAAACCTCGTCGCCCAGACGATCAAGCCATCCAACTCATCCATATTGAAAGCATACGCATGCCCACCCTGCCCAACAGCTACCATCAGACCCACTTTGACAAGAACAGCAACGGCCCGCTTTACTGACTTGTAGTCCAACTCTGTCGACTCAACAAGCATAGGAATCGTCTGGCTCATATTGCCGACAATAAGCACCTGATCGAGAACCCTTCCCAAAGAGCTGCGAAAGACCGTCTCGAGCGGCCCTGGATTGTCTCTAAGCTTCAACTATGACATAGACCATACTGAGTATTTAACAAACTGGAAAAAACTCCAATATCTTGACATTATACCATCCCGCTAATCATGTTGCCCAAACATAGTAATGGATTGCATGCTGTATAGCCATAGTGCTGTAATGCCGTAATGCTTAAATAATAAAATCGTTCTATTATATCCATGCAACGAAAAGTTGCAATCAGTAGCGACGGAAGCCATGATTCCAGGCCAGCGGACCTGAAGAAAGCGACGTTTCGGCTCCCACCCGCACTTCTGAAGGCAGTACAGCACTACGCCGTCGACCACGACATGAGCGACCAAACGGTCTTCATAGAGGCCCTGAAAGCGTACCTACAACTGCCAACGAAAGACAAAGAGAACGGAGCAAAGAAGATATGAAGCAAGAGATGGAGACGCCAGTAGAACCGAAGACGGCAAAAGAGCGGCATTGCGAAAGTCCATACCACCGACACAGAACGGTAGCTATGGGAGCCGAGTTCGACGAGTGCGAGCAAGGTGGCGAACATGTGTTCAAAGGAATCCCGCGGCAACTGATCGGCGACAAGATGCCCTATTACAACTGCGTGAAATGCAGCAAAGCCGCCGTGATCATGTACAGGTGCGTGAGATAGAGATGGAGACCAAACAACACGTCTCCGTCTCTCCCACGTCACTATTTGTAACAGAGAAGACAATGGACCTCATCTACACTGCCTACCAGGGATACAGAACATCAATCGGTTTCATAGACCCTCGAACATGCCTCGCATACACCGTAGAATATATCCCTGACAACGAACCGGCATGGACCATATGTGACATCAGGGGGCAGAATGACCTCATCAGGATCCTAGCACACCTATCACGCAACGGGTGGACCCTCGAGCTGAAAGGCCTAAGAGAAGACCACACCTGGGAAAGGTTCGGATTCCCAAAACTCACCTACGACAAGAGACTGAAGATGATCAGCAAGATGCTCAAATCAGCCAAGGCAATAGAAGCCAGATAAGAAATCGGAAGCAACTGCTTGCCCGGGAGTATAGAAATGATAGAGTGCTAAAACCACTTTGGACTCTGGGCAGTAATGTACGATGCTGCCAGAGAATAGTAACTGGCCGCATTCCGATTTTCGACGTAACATTTTTTCTGGATACACGTTACGTCGAAAATTCTATCAGTTGTTGGCTTGCACCTGGGGCAAAACCGCTCCTGCTGTAGCGCGCTGGCGGCACATTGTTTCCTGTGGTGTCACGCCAGCACATTGCGTATGTCTTCAAAGATCGCTCTTGTCTTCTCTGGGAGTGCAGCTAGTTCCTTACTTCGTCGCTCTGTTGCAACTGCTTTCCGCGGGTTGGCGAGAAGCTGCTCGAGTTCTTCAATGTTGTTGCGCATTTCTGTTGTCTGCTTTGTAATATATCGCGACGCGTATCCGTAAAAGGCCCCTGATGCGTTAGATCGTTCTGTCATTGCCGTGGTGTACGCGGTTTTGTACAGTTGGTAATCTGGGTCATTGGATTCGTAGAGTCTGATCAGGTTATGCGCAATGTTCTGAATGTCGCTGTCCAGCAATATGCTTGTGTCCACATTTGCCATTATTGATTTCAGCACACGTTCTCGTATGTTGGTTGTGGGTTTTTGTTTGCCTGCCCTCTTGAAGTACGGGCTAGATTCGTCTGTAATGACCTTACTCCTGGCTCTGGCATATATCTCGTCGCGGGCTTTCCCTGCAGCCGCCAGTTTGTTTTCTGCATCGTGCATTGCTGTTTCCATGGCTGTGAACTTCTTGTCCTCTGTCATCATGCGGACTAGTTCGGCGTTGTGTGTGTCGACATTAGCGAGCTCTTCCCGGAGCGTTGCGATGCGCTGTCTGAGTATCACCAGTTCTGCTCGATCCGCGTTTGCGTTCGCGTGGTTACCACTGCGTCTGCTTTCTATGCCTGTGCTGATTGTGCCCCTATGGTATTCAGGGGCCTTGTCAGGCTCTTTCTTCATCTTTCATACCTCCGGGGCTGGCTCCCAATTGCCAGCATGGTTGGTGCACATCCGCTCCAGTACTTTCTTGACAGTCATTGGCCCCGTAGGATGTCTTACGACAGCCCTGGCTACCCACTTCTGGCCGTCGACTATCTCTTCTACGATCGCGACTTGCTTGTCGATCACCATCGGCACCAGCACATCCTTGACTCCTGCATTCCGGCACCCGTGGGTGCCGCAGCGCGCCTCTGCATCAGTTTGTTGTGTTTCGAATTCACTCATCTTTCACCAACTCCTCCAGACTGTCGAGCAACGCCTTTCCATCCTTCTTGAGGTGGAATGGCTCACGCCGAGTTACGAGAGAGCTGTACATCATTGCCGTAAACAATGACCCATGCTCTTGCGGTTTCTGGTCGTGGAAGACCTGCTCGGGATCCCCGCCATTCACGTCTTTCAGCACTTCCTTTACATCAGCCGCGTCCCATCCTGCACCACCTATGGTGATATTGTATTCGGAGCCGTCATACCTAAGGTCGTAGACTTGGGCTATCTTTCCAGCTTCCTCTGGCGTCATCAGTCCGTTACCTCCGTGTCCTCGTACTTCGACACACCGTGGAATACGCAGTACTGCTCTCCCTCGTAGTCACGTTCCGCGGTCTCTGGTCCCGTCGGTTTCCATTCTCCGGTCCATTTTTGGGCGAGGAAGACCGTTGTGGACACTATTGGTTTGAAGTTGGCATCCTTGTCGACGCCGAGCGCTGCCCTGAATTCTTCAACAAGTCCTGCAGGAAGACAGAAGCCGCCAGCACGGCATTGAAGGCACCCAGATTGGAATAGTGCTAATGACTTTGTCCATTTGCCATAGTTGTTCTTGTAGTCTCTGACGTATTCTTTCATGAATGATTCTACTGTGTTGTCACCTATCGAGTACCCCCTTGAAAGTGACCCAGTGAGTGCTGTAGATACCGCTTTCTTGAGCTTCCGAGTCAACGTCGGTAACATCGATGCCCATATCATGTCAGGGTCGAACTTCCCGTGCTCGTAGGCGCCGAAGTTTAGTTCTCCTGTGAACTTTACCCCTCTGACGGTGACTTCTACATTCTTTGTCATTATGGTCTCGGGGGAGGTCACTTATTGACCCCCCTGGGGCACTTGTACAGTACTATTGCTGCTTTTCCACACTTCACACAGTTGTACCACGGTAGTATCTGCCCGACCAGCTTGTGGGTGTATCCGCCGAACATGTGCTCTCCGCCCTGCTCGCACTCATCGTATTCCCCGCCCCTCAGTATGCTGTTGTGTCTGTGATATGGGCTGTCGCACAGATCTTGTTTTGCCTTCGGCATCGTCTCCAGTTGCGTCACTACTATTGCCTTGTTCATCACTTCTTCTCCTCCCTGGCCAGAAACTGTTCCAGTGCAGTCACGTATACGTCCTGATTGTCCATCTCATGGTCTACTGCATAATGCCCTACTTTCTTGAAGAGCGCTGTCGGCAGTCTCAATGACGTCCGCGTCAGCTCTTCGTCCCCTTCTTTCTTGCCATCGTTTTTGTTGGTCATAGGTTTTTTCTTTTCCTTGCAACTTGTCGTTGCATATGTGCAATTAGCATTTTGGATATAAAAGCATATTGGCATTTTGGCATAATTTTGATAGGCATGTGCCTCAGAATATCGCTGCCAGGTGCCGCTCAGCTGTATGCTGCAAATGGTGCTTGTATCTGCGGAGGCTGCCCAGACACTTCCATGGCGGCATTTACCTCATCCCAGAGTTCTGTCTCTACTACATAAATGAACATGATCCCCTGCTCGTTAACCCAAGCCGAAAGGAAGCTCGTACAATCGCCGATACGGTTATTCAGTTCCACGACTAGCTTCGCGGTCACATTCATCTTCCCGATAGCGTCTACGATCTTGTTTGTTACGACCCCATAGTCGACGTACAACATCTTTGCGTTGTCTGCCTTTGCCGCAGCGATGAACTCTTTGTACGTGCCATGAGACATGTTCCAGAACGCCGATGGCAGTCCGTGTGGGGGTGACCCATGGAATATGTTGAGCCCGCTCCTGTTAGCCCACGCAATAAATTGGTCGACATCAATCTTCGGGACTGTATTTGTCATGCAATCAATAATTACGCCTTTGGCAATAAAAGATGTGAGTGGTTCACCCAACGGGGGTGCTGTAATTGGAGTTTTCTCCAGGACCGTTAAATATCTAGTTTGTTATGGTTTGTGTTGAAATACAGAACAAACCCAGGTCCGTTGGAGTCAATCTTCCATAACTCGGAAGCACGGGTCCTAGACCGGGGGTTCACCGTAGGCAATATGGTGCAGACAATCCCGATGTTAGCGGAGTCGACGGGGCTAGACTACAAGTCAGTCCAGCACGCCGTCGGGGGGCTCGTAAGGCTCCAGCTGATGCAAAAAAGCGAGATCGCAAAGGGTACCCAGACGTACACGTTCGACACTACTAAGCTCCGGGGGCTCGCGAAGTGGGTGATAAATTGGAGCTGGGGGTTCACTGCGCCAAGTCTGGGAGAGGAAGAAACATGATGCCGGCCACAGGGACGAGCAGGCTTCTGAAGGAGATTGAAGCCCTGAAGATGGAGTATCAACTAATCGATACAGACTTCAAAACCAACCCCTTCATCTCAAAGAAAGATGTCCTTGCCCTCGTCGCAGCATCAGAGCGGAGGACGCAAGAAGCGGTCAAACTCTTGGAGGATGCCGAACTCAGCGTGATTGCCCTCGAAAAGTTGGCTGGAAAGTCTGACAAGGACGGGGATTCAGTCGCCAACAAGAACATCCTCGAAGCGTTAGCCCTGCTCAACCCCAAGGAGTATGAAGCGGAATGACAGCGACGATGAAAATCAAGATGTTGTTCGACATAATCCTTCATGGGGGGTATGGCTTCGAGTGCGGAGGTTACTATAAGGAGACGCGGTATCACAAGAACTTCGGAACCCACTTTATCGAGAGGGAAGACGCGCACAAACTGACCTGTGGCGCAAGGCTGGCAAGTAAGATGGGTTTCCCATGACCACCAAGCCCAGACGGGAAGAGAGAGGACAAGCTGCTATGAATTGCCCAAGGTGTGGTGCTGAGTTGATAGTCCGTAAGAACGGGTATGGTGATATCCATGGGGATTTGGCAATCATCCACCTATTGAGTCATCTCGTCGAAGACGGAACGACCCCCACGCAAGGAGTCCGACCTGAAATGAATATTCTTTGCTTGCTGTTGGGGCACCAATGCAGGGTCGGTTGGTTCGGCGGTTTGAATTGTTGCTACCGTTGCGGGGCAGCCATAAGCCAGAACAGGGGTCCAAAATGACCCAGAACGCCCCAGCACAAGTAGCAAGTCCCCCGACATTGCCCGAACCAGAGATTCGATTCGGTGTGCCCTTGGGGGAATGGTTGTGTGAAGGAGGAGATTACAGGTGGTAGCCCCGACTGCACCGAAACTTGCAGTCCGAAAGGATGCACCATGCTGGTGCGGCTGTAAAGAAGGTCGAACAACTTCGTGTGTTTGCATCTACTACAATCATTTTCATGGAAACAGACTAGCCAAACAAAAAGCGCCCCCAAGAAATCGGGCAGTGATGACTCCAAGAGAAGCAAGAGAAAGAGGTTTGATGCCATGAAATCCACCAAAACAGACAGTAGACAAGTTTCAGCGCCCAGCCTGAAGGACGCAATTGAAGCAGAGGCGAAATGGGCGGATTTGCTGGCTGAATCACGAAGCCAAAAGGATTGGGCTTTGATAGCAGGCCTCAAACAACACTCGAAGCGGCTAAGAAGCCTCGAAGCCCAGAGCCATGAAGGACCCCGCGCAATCGAACTCTTGAAAGAAGTCGAGCCATTCCTCAGGTGGTGGTGTGACATCCGCGCAGGGTCGCACATCAAGTTCGACGTCGAGGCGTTCAGGGCGAAGTTAGGGGCGTTCCTTTCGGAAATCGACGCGCAGCCCACGGAGGAGATGGACGCGAGATGAGCGGGCGAACATTCACGGGCTTGCGGTTCTACTCTTGCGAGGGCGCTTTGGTGCTTGTCGGGCAAGATTCCGATGACGCGCCAATCTACGAATGCGCTTGGCACCATGAAAAATACGCCCTAAGGAACGGGCAATACGAGGAGACGCCATATTCGGAAAACTACCGCTGTATGAGGTGCGGCAACAGAGAGGTAAGCAGTTATTCAAGATGCCCCAACTGCGGGGGATCATTCTGCTACGAGGAATTGCCGCCTGAATTGAAGCCAAATGCGGGGCGGCCCCCCGTTACCAGTGCCGAGGCCGGCCCCCGACTCGGCCCGGTTGAGGAGGCAGGCAGATGACTACTCGGAACCGACCATTACCCACAAAGAGGCACACGGGCAAAGACCTGAATTGCGGCACTATCATTGACCGGTCAACGCTCCGAGAAGCGGAAGTGAAGGCAGGAGCCTCCTCCTTCAAGGTTGTGTTCAAGCTGGGCGGAAAGGTGACCGGCTCGAAATCTACCAAGGACCGAGGAGAGGCTGAACTATGGAGGTCAGGATGGATCGGGTACGGTATACTCCCATACGGAGTTCCGTCATTCGGGGCTCCCGGGATATGCAGCAAGTGCGGACAAGGAGACCTGGGGAACAAGATCAACGCCAGGGTCTGCGCGGGGTGTGGGTGGTCCTTCGGGCTCTGTAAGTGCACCCCTATGAATGAAGTTCCAAGGTGCCCCGCGTGCAAGCGCGACCTTCCGGTGGTGGCAGGGTACTGCCCCTACTGTGGAACACCTCTCAACTCCACGAAGGATGACGGCCCCACGAGGCATCTGATGTTCCCTGGACGGCGCGTCAATGTGTCCCCTACGCGTGTCCTTGCAACCCAGGGGAGGCCCTCCAGTAACATGGGCCGCGCACGCCTGGCAACAGTTAGCGGAGTCTACAGTAGGGACGCGAAGGCAAGGAGCTGGAAATGATGGCTGCAGCACCTGCGCCACCCGCCGCAAATTTGCAGGCGCATGCCTCGAATTCTTCGAAAACACGCTCAAAACCCACCCTCCGGGACTGTACCGCTGACCCTCATTACCACCTGCTCTGCGCAGCCACGGGCGGCAGGTTTGACAAAGGCTCCTACGACAAGGAGAACGAGATCTTCGTCTGGGACAGCAACGATATGCACGAGCACTCCTTCAGCCCGTTCTACCCCTCCGACTACGGCCGGTGGAGGAGCCGGCTCAACCCAAATGTTACGCTCGACGAGTCAGTAGAAACCTGCAAGACGTACACTGTCTGCATCGGGGGCATGTACATCGAGCGCACAGTACGCGCCCCGATCGACTTCACCGTCATCGCCCACGGGGCACCAGAGTACATCGCATACCCGCACGTCAGCAACCCATCAGTGCTTTTAGCTCTAATCGGAACTGCAGAAGTGACAAAACAATGAACTGCCAGTGGTGCCACATGCGGTCGTCGTTTGTGACGAGGGTGAAGCGTGACGGCGGGTTCATCAGCGTCGAATGCCCCCACTGCGCACGGTCGTCATTCGTGGTCAATCTTGCCGCCCCGCGCCGCGACGACATACAAAGGCTCGCGAAGACGAAGTACTTCGCCCTGAGCCAGGTTGAAAAGGACTCGCTTGCAGAGCTGATGCGCGCCACCAACGGCATTCATGGGGACATTACGTTCGTCAACGCAGGCAGCGACCAGTTAATGTTCACCAGCGTCGGGCGCGGGATAGTCATATTCCACTTCTCACAAGCCAAGGCATATGCAGTAGCGCCATTGTACACCTCCATGGAGTTCGACCTGTCGGACCTGGCCGCAAAGAACGTACCGACCAAGACGATGCCCAACAAGAGGGAGCTCGCAGAAGCGATGTCGACCCTGCTGGAACGGGCCCAGAAGCTCGTATCAGAAGCTACAAACGACCGGCCTACACGGCCCACGATCACACAGAAGTGTGTCCAGAACCCCGCGGTCCTCACACAGTTGATAGACCTTGCCGTCCCGAGAAGCAGGAGGGCAAGACCATCATGATCCCAATTTGGTCCATGTCCAGTCTCAAGAGACAGCAGGAAGAGGCGCACGTCGTCCCAGACGGCTCTGTCATACTCCCCTGCGGGTGCATCATAATGAAAGACGGCTCCAAGATAACATGCCGAGACCACAAGTCAAACAGCGGACGCAAGCCCATAATGGAGTCGACACAACCCGCATGACCACCAACGACCACCTCAAGGAGTACAGATACTGAATGCCGGAAACACCATGGGGATGGATAATCGCCAGCCAGCTAGTAATCTCGTTGTCCATAGCAGCCCTGGTACTCGGGATAGTCTACAACAACATGCTGCTGTCGTGGTTCGGCATCTTCCCGATCTTCATGATCATGGCAATTATGCTCAGCGACGATCAGGGACGGACAAGACACCATGAATAAACAACAGCCACCAGCCCCGGGCACCCACACAAAACCAATGCTGGCATTCGGATACTCACTCATCGGTGGGATCACCACCCTCATCATCGAAATTTTCGCCCTCACCTCCCTCACAACACGCACCTACGGCTTCAACACACTCCCACCCCCCGCCAAAACACCCATCGCCCTATTCTTCCTACTCGGCACCGCCAGCAGCATCATGATCATCTACGGCGCCACCCTCCAAAACTCCACCGACCAACACAAAATAAGAACAGGCTCCATACTGATCATCACATTCACCATCCTAGCAGCCCCAGGCTCCCTCTACGGCTTCTTCATAGGCGGACCCTGCACCACAATAGGAGGACTAATAGGACTCACATGGAAACCAACAACCACACCAAAACAACAACCCACAAGCACCAACACCACCCAACCACAGAACCTACAACACCACCACTAACTACAACTACTACAGGTAACACCCATAGGAGAGGAGTACTACACCATACACCGATAATGAACACATAAAAAAGTACTACTACTAATACTCTATCCGCAACGTATTATGGGAATATAGATGCCAAAGTGTCTTTACTCACAGATGGCTGTCCATCTTGGCATCTTTGCGCACTATCTCTGGTCTCTCTATCGACTTGATTTGATGAAAGGAGTTCATTTTGGGGTATTTTGGTTCTTTCTGGAAATGGTTTAAATTTTAATCTGTACTGGAAAGCATTTTATGGTTTGCCTCCTTGAAACAAGACTGTTTCGGGTCTATTGAGTGAATGGGGGTAGAGCCAGGCGGTATTGGTTCAAATTGGTTTAGAATAAGATTGAAATTTGTAGTTTAGGTTAGACCCCTCATCCTCTATTAGGATCTATGCTTACACATGGCAGGCTCTGATTTGGTTGGTCGATCTTCAGGTGTTTAATATTAAATCGTCCTAAGTTCAAGTGGGCTGGGTGAAACTTTGAGGAGAATGCCAAAGGAGGTGGAACGGAGGATTGAAAGCATCGTTTCACAGATGTTTCGTAGTGATAAGCATTATGCGGTAATCGCGCCTGGGATTTCAAGTTTTGGAATGCTGTATGAAATCGAGGTTATTGATCGCAGTGAAAGCTTCTTCCTATACATGTGTGGAAGAAAGTGGCAGATATTCAGAGACAGGGAAAACTTCAATCGAGAAGTTAAGCAATATGAACGATATGTCCACTACAGAAATAGGAGCGACCAGTATCTTTCTTGGATTGAGGGTCGCATACCGGTCAGTCAGATTGTGTGGGAAGGCAGCGGTGCCGCTCATGCCCTATTGAATTCGATGATTGGGAGTTGGAGAGCTAATTTCATGCCGAGAGAAGATTTCTACGCATATGTTGATGCAGCTCTCCAGCAGATGAGGTCAGAAAGCACTATCCTCGCAGTGTAGTAAGCGATGGGGGAATCCTTCCCCCCAGTTGTCTGAGGTTCAGGGGTGGGAAGTCGCTAGCCCCGATGTCCAAGACGGGTGCAGCACCCAAGAGTCCGGCGCCACCTAACAAGACCATCCATCTGTTAGGGTTCGGTTTGGAATCAACAGGAATGATCCTGGCACTTGTGAAAGCCAGCTTGCTTGTAAAGACTCGCGAAAGAACATACCGTATAATAGATCCCATGGTCAAGGAGGCAATGGCGTCTGAAGTCGACGGAAACCAAAGGGGGCCCTAGTAGCTAGGGGGTGCGCTAGTTGTCCAGGTGCCAGTGGTGGTTAGTGGGGTGGTGTGTGGTGGCTTAAGAAGAATGTAGTGCTTCATTTAGGTGCGAGCGAGGAGGAGGATTCCGTCTGTGAAGGGGGGTATTTCTGTGGTTGTGGATTATCCGAGGGGGCAGCCGGGTGCTTTGGCGGTTCTGATTCCGGGGTATCTGGATTCGAAGGATTATCATGGTTTGCGGGCGTTGGCGGAGGGGTTGTGTAGTGATGGTTATGCTGTTGTCAGGTTTGACCCGACGGGTACGTGGGGTAGTGCTGGGCGGATTGAGGATTATACGGTGACGCGGGTTCTTGAGGATGTGAGGACTGTGATAGATTATATGGTGAAGGGCAGGCTTATGCCTGTTCTTGTTGCTGGGCATAGTATGGGGGGTACGGAGGCGATCCTGTATGCCGCGAAGGACAAGCGGGTTGTTGACGTGATGGCGATAATGCCGTCGAATCGCCTTGCTGAGAGACGGGGATGGGCTAGGACGGGGGTGAGGGTTTCTGAGAGGGATTTGCCGCGCCGCCATGGCACGAGAATGTTCAGGGTGCCGGAGTCCTATATTGATGACAAGTCTAGGTATGATCTCTTGGGTGCTGTCAAGCAGGTCAAGGTGCCTATTGTCTTCATAGCTGGCGCCGATGATACGGTCTGTCCGCCAAAGGAGGTGGAGGAGATCTACAACAGTGCCAATGATCCGAAGTATTTTGCGGTGTTGCCTGGGGTCGACCATGATTACCGGCTGGATGTTAATGAAGCGGTCAAGGTGAGCGAGCAGATACTGCATCATAGCTTGGCGTTCGAACTGCTTCGGAATGCACGAGGGCAGAGTCCTGTTGAGCTGGTCAGGGACCTCTACTTCATGATGTGGCATTCGTTTCCTGATGTCCAATTGGAGGACGTTGTGAAGAGCTTCAAGGCGAAGGATGATATTGCCGGGACGCGGGAAGCACTGTCATACCTTGTGACATACTTCAAGGACTATCAAAGTGACGCGAATGTAATAGCAGATGTCATGGCGATAATCCTTGCCACGCAGTCCGAGCCGGCTGCAGGACCAGGAAGACTGCAATACAGGGCGGCTAAGCGGATGGTCGAAGCTATCAGAATGGCTCCTGATATAGCGCCTCTCAAGAACGCCAGCAAGCTTCTGGGCCGCTCATTCAAAGCAGGTGTGTATGACCGTGGCATCGAAGAGTTGGTGCACTTTGCCGATAATGCTGAGGCGTATTTGACCAAGGTCAGCAAACAGGTAGGTCCATTGGTCAGCACTGAACTCGGGGCTCCGCCGCCTATTGAGAGATAGGGCGCCGGCAAGACCTAGTAAGATCGTCATCGTGGTCTGTATTCTTGTCTGGTGTCGTTTTATTTTATCACTTAGTTGTAATGCATGTCGGGGTACATAGTCTTCGGTGGGTGCCTTGGGTCCGGGAAGACTACTCTGGCAAGGCTGTTGGCGGAGCGGCTGAAGGCTGAGACTGTCATGGAAGATGTGGATGGGCATCCGTTGATAGACGATTTCTATAATGATCCTGCGGCATACTCGCTTCAGACTGAGATGATTTTTGTTGTAATGCACTATCATCAGATCATGAAGGGGGTAGATTCCGGCAAGTTCAACAAGGTGGTCGTGAGTGATTTGCTCTTTGATGGCGACGACGCCTATGCCAGGGCTGCACTTAAGGGCGATGACCTGGAGGCATTAACAGGTCTCACATCCGAACTCAGAGGGCGGCTACCGAAGCCTGGTCTTGTTGTGTTCCTCCGGGCATCTACGGCGTTTTTGATGAAGACTTCACGGCTGAGAGGCAGGGACTATGAGAAGACGATGACCGTGGAGCATTTGGAGCGGATGAATTCTGCTTTTGACGAGTTCACGAAGTCCTACAACAGCGCACCGAAGGTGATAGTTAATGCCGAAAAGATGTACGATATCGGGCACGGTGCTGCATGTTTGGAGCTAGAGAAGATCGTAAAACATGAGTTGGGGGTTGGCAGTATTGTCTGATTACGTGGTAATAGGGGGTCCGTTGGCCTCTGGAAAGACGACCCTGGCCTGGCACCTTGCCGGTCAGACCGGTGCCAAGCTTCTCGCTGAGCGTTTTTCCGATCATCCCATTATCGAAGACTTCTATATGGACCCGAAGAGATATGCCCTTCAGGCCGAGATGATATTCACGATCATGCATTATCATGACATAGCAAAAGCCACCAAAGACGGAGACTTCAACGGTGCTGTCGTCAGTGACCTGTTTTTCGATGGTGTTGAAGCGTACACAGGTTACACACTTGCCCCTGGTGACAGGGACCCATTCATGAAACTGTTCAGGCCTCTTCAGGCAAGGGCGCCGGTGCCAAGCATAGTCGTGTATCTTGACGCAAGCACGGAATTTCTCATGGACAGGGTAAAATGGAGGGGGCGAAAATACGAAATGCCCATAACATTTGAGTACCTAGACGGTGTGAACACGGCATTCAAGGAGTTCATCAAGACTTACAGGCGTGCGCCGACAATTACTGTAGACGCAGAGAAACTCTATGCCATGGGGGCTGAGCATGCAGCCAAGGTACTAGATGATATTATCAGTGAACGTGCCATCCGCTTAAAACAACAGGACTAGTTTGGGCGTGTTGACAGCTGTCAGAGTTTTCGTTAGAAGTGAGCTTGTCCTTGTAGACAAGTATGAGGTCGACATAGCCGTACCTATCGGCCAGGCTTGGCATATGCCTCTTTACGAAAGAAAGGTGCATTACAGGAAGGAACGGATGCTTGATGCCAAGAGCAAGGCGGCGGTCCTTGAGGCGCAGCGTCTTGCAAGTGAGGTTGGATGCGAAGTCGATGTGATAGACGTCTCGGGCAGAAACTTTATGAGCAGGATGATCATGAACTCTATGTTTAAGATTGCCGATCTCCCCGCTATCACTGTGTGCGGAGAACATGTTGCCCGAGGGCTAAAACTTTCTCAGCCCCTAGTGGCGGCGCCAATGGCGCCATCACCTGCTTGACCTTCTTTCCAACTAGCCGCGCTGTCATCAGTCACGGTGTCAATCCCGAAACTGTGGTTTAGAAGTCTCCAATGTTTCCATATACGGCCTTACCTTTGACCCCCATTGTTCTCGCAGAGTATATTCGTCAACACCGAATGCTTCGGCAGTCTGCTTTTGTGTCAATGCCATTGAATACAACCCGTAGGTCACGGCAGCGAAGAGCGTCCTGAGTCTGATACCCGAGGGATATCTTTTGGCAACAGCGGCAACATGCTTCGAGACTTCTACGTATGCTTCCTGAGGCAGCCCAAGTGATTGTATGCCATGAAAGAGCTCACGAGATATGTTTGTAGCCGCAACTGTGACCTTCAGCCCGTCAGCCAGCTTGTACATCCCGTTGGTCAGGTCCATGGCTTTGACTCCTGCGATTTCCGCGATCTCTTTAACCCTGTCGGCCTCGTGGTTCCTGCAGGCGAGCGCCAAAGCACAGGCAACGCCCCTTCGGTTGTTGGGCACTGCATGTACGCCTAGTCCCTTGATGAAGTACAATATCGTTTCATCTATAACTATCTGCGGGGCATTGATGTCAGCTACGACCCTCTTCAGCCAGGTGTTCAACATGGACTTCGGGCTGTACTTTTGATCAAGTATTGCTAGCCGCTTCCACTCCTCTGGCATAGCGTATGTATATCCCATTACGCTTCCATTCGCCTGGTTCAACGTTGGCCACCAGGTATAGCCATGAGCAGGCTCCTTGCTATTGATTCTGCCTTCGGGTCCCACAGCCTCCGAAGCTCCGCTTTAGTACAACGCGGCCTCAGGGCACCACATGACACACACTTTGGCGTATCTCCTACGGCTCTACACCCAGGGCAATAATACAATGGCTTTCCATCTAACGACTTCTTCATGTCGGATTTCTTCTTGGCCCGGCTCGCGTACTCCCGTGCCAGTTCGGTGGCGAACACAGTGGGCTCGTACTTCAATAGATTTCCGGCCTTCTTCAGCACTCCCATCCTCACCAGTCTGCTGACCGATGGTCCGAGGAATTGCTCTGTTGTCATGTTGTACGGTCTCCTTGGGCTCAGCACAGCCAACTCTGGCACCGTTTTTGGTCCTTCCAAGACCGTGCCAAGGACATACGCGTCTATGTCTCTGATTCTCTGGGTTATGTGATTGAGTATGGGATCCTTGGAGAGCCTCAGCGCCAGCTTTATCCTTACCATTGGTCTCAGTATCATGAACCTCGCGTTGAACGCCGCCAGTTGGGGCAGTGTGTGGAATGCGTAGCTGTAGTGGTGCATCCGTCTTCCGTCATATCTTGTCCGGCTTAGCCAGCCGTCCACCCCCAAGTCCCTGAAGTGCCTGACGACGATGCCAACGAACCGGTCCAGGTCTTGCTTGTTGTAGTTGCAGAACGACACTTTCACATTTGAATAAGTAACGAGGTAAGGCGTAGAACCTAAACCGCGGCGTTCTTCTCTTCCTGCAAGCCCGGCGGTGGTCTTGATACCGTTGATGTACCCCTCTGTGAATGCATGTAGGGAGGGTAACTCACGGCGCACCCAACTGGGGACTACCATGGTGAGATGCCGCGACGGCACAAACTTACCATCTCCGAGTTGGATGGGCTTTACTGTACGCAGCCCAAGCGCCTTCAGGACGTCGAGCATCACAAGGCTGTAAGTGTACGACCTAGTGCCATGGGGTTTCTTTCCTTGAGAGACAGCTACAGGCGTCTCATGGACCTGGTTAATGAACCGCGGGGACTGTAGGTGCTCGCCAACCTCTCTGTCTATAGCGAAGTGCAACGTGTTTCCCCCGATCCCGCCGCTGGCATGAAACAGTCCTAGCAAGAACGCATGACCCCCAGATGCCTGGAACGGTAGCGTTACATTCATGGGCTTTGACCTGCCCGATACCCCGGCAGAAACCGACACGACGTACCTCTCGAGGGCATCAAGGGGTACCCCCAGCTTACGAGCTACTCTGGTGCACTCCCTGACGGTGTAAAGACCGTTTTCAGACAAGTACCCCTTCGTTTTCAATCGTATCTCAGGGCCGAACTTGACCCGTCTCATGAGACCGAAGTCGGAGAGGCGGACCCAAGGTCCTTTCGATTGCTTCTTGACGGCTTCAAGCAACTCCTTGCCAGGTTCACGGGGCCTGGAGACCGGCTCTTCCACTCCGAAGCGCCTTACCCAGTTGGCGATGGTGGTACCAGTCACTGTCTCCCTACCGGACCACTCGGCCACGGCCATTGCTATCGTCCTGTGGCTGAAACCGAGCCTAGCCATGTCGAGCGCCGGCTTGACGAAATCGTATGGGAGCCAGCACCCCCTGAACGTCCCTGCCCTCCAGGTTGACCCGCACCTTCGACACTTGTAGGCCTGCACTATATCCTGTCTTGTAGCCCTGAATGTCTTTCCGGCTCTTCCGACGTTCCAGGATCCACACACGTTGCACCGCGGGCGGGATTCCTCTACCACTGTCAGGGGGACCGTTGAATGTCTCATGATATCAGCTTCTTCTTCCAAGAGTTGAAGCACGGCGTGCACATCCTCTCCCCTAACTCCCTTGGGTCTGCGTCCTGGGGGACTTTTACGGCCCAGGTCTCTTTCAACCTCGTCCCGCAGAGGCTGAATCCGGTATTCCCTGGGTTATGGACGTGTATTTCGTCGGTGTGCCTGTTGGACCCCATTATAACGTCAATACCAGGAACACCTCCGGCTTCGTCGACTTCGGCGGAAAGGCTGCCAGTGCGCTTGCGGGGCGTGTGTGAGTATCCGCAGGTAGGGCACTGACAGGTCAGTCTCACTGAACGCCTCCCAATCAACCCTCCCCCGCCGAAAGTACCTATCCCCTTTATCCTAGTCTTGAGTATCGAGTTTGCAAGCGTGATCTGCGGCTCGGGGTTGGGGGTCTTGGCAAGAGATATGGCGTTGCTGACGGTCAGCCCGTTGCCCAAGTACTTCCTGAGCGATGGGTGCAAGAAGTAGTAGACCTGCACCCGGTCCCTGATGTACGCGGTCGACTTGCCCAGAGACTCCGCCAAGGCGTTGATGTTGTTGGAGTATTTCTTGGAGAGGAGCTCTACGAACACCTTTCCTTCTTCCCAGGGGTCGACATAGTGGTTCCTCTGGGCGTTCTCCGTAACCTTCAGTTCGAGCGCCTCATATTCGTCGATGTCGGCGACGATCGCTCTCACCTTGCCGGCAGGGAGACCCTTTATCGGCATGCCAGCTTCGGCAAGCTTCTTGGCTGCAGCAAGCCGGTGTTCCCCGAAGACGACAATGAATATGTACTTGTACCCACTCTTCGGTCGCACCTTGATTGCCTGCTGTTGCCCCTTGGACGCCAAGGATGAGGCGAGCTCATCTACACGATACAGATCAACTGGGCGCAGCAGAGTTTCGTCGCTGCTGATCCTGTCAACATCTATCAGATCTTCTTGCTGAACTGTACGAGCAGCCAAGGTACAGAAACTGATTCAAGAATTATGGTATATTACGCTCGATATCATTGCCGTCTCGTCGTGGCAGGCTTCTGCCTGCAGCAACACCCTGAACAGGACAGACACACACCCCGGGTGGGGGGTACGTCTTTATTCAACGGGGCAGGTCCCAGGGGGTCGCCTGTGTGTTTGTTGTGTGTAGTGTACTAGTGTAGTTTACACTAGTTAAGAAGTCGTACGACATATGAGGATAGGGTTGTATTTAAGGGACTACCATAGAATTAAGACCAAGCTAGACCAAGGATTAGACCTGGAAAGATTAGACTGAAGACTAGACCAAAGGCTGGGACAAGATTGGACCAAAGTTGGACCAAGGTCGGCACCATAGATTCGTTGGCTGGGGCTTGGGTCGCGTATGAAAAAGACGTACCGGGGGGAGGGGGTGTGTGTCTGTTTTCCTCGATATTGTCGTTATAAGCGGTATGTCGTTATTCTGGTGTGTCCTTTGATGAGTGGGTTCGAGCCCCGGTAACTAACAAGATCGTCAGAAACAGGGTTGTCCTGACTGATGAGTACGCGCCCGAAAAGGCGATGTTCCGTGACGATCAGATCAAGCAGATCTTGTTCGAGTTGAGGGGTCTGGCCGAGGAAGCAAACTATCCGTCTCCAGGCAAGCACCTGTTCGTAACCGGTTATCCTGGTGGGGGCAAGACGTTCATCGTAAAGAAGGCGCTTGGGCTGCTCAAGCAACGGGCGGATTTCCTCAAGGTGCCGTTAGAAACGAGCTACGTGAACTGCAGCCTCTTTTCCACGCAGTACCGCATCTACAGGAAGATGTTGGAAGACTTCGGGGTTCCTGTCAAGGACGGTTGGCAAGAGGGTAAACTGATTGAGCAGTTTGGGGGGATAAAGAGCAATAAGGTAATCGTGATCGACGAAGTTGACCAGTTTCTGCGGCACCAAGACGAGCGTCTGTTGTATGCTCTCTCGCGGACCAAAGGCACAAGCGTAGTTCTCATTAGCAACAAGCTCAACATAGACGAATGGGTAAAGAACCCGGCAGTTCTTTCGAGCTTGGCCGCGGGGCACATCTCTTTCAAACCGTACAACGCGAACCAGCTTCGCGCCATACTGACAGAGAGGGCAAAGGTCGCGCTCACGAGCGTGCCGACTGGGGCGATAGCTCTTTGCGCTGGGATCGCCGCTGAAACAAATGGTGACGCGAGGTTTGCCATGAAGCTCCTGCTCCAGGCCGCAGATATGGCAGAAATGGAGGGGGCTCGCACAGTCACGGAAGAGCTCATGCGGAGTGCGAACGAATACCTGCACCGGCAGGAGCTCATCAACGACATCAAAGGCCTGCCGTACCAGGCGCTTTCTGCTTTCAAGGCGATCGTAAAGTCTTACCCTGAGACGAGGTGGAGCGTAATATCGGGCGTCTACAAGAGGGACACTGAACAACCCCTCACCGACAGGCGTGCGATAGACCTTCTCCGTAATCTTGACAAGGCCGGTCTGATATCTGTAGACGCGAGACGGCGTAGAGGAACTTCTGTCGACCTGCTCGTCAGTGTCAGCCTTGCGCAGCAAGTGCTAGACCAGGTCGAGTGACCGCACGCAAGATTGTAGGTCTTCGATTAACACGTTGTATCGATTAACACGTTCCTCTTCGAAAAAGGGCCTGTGGTGAGAATATGCCGTCAGCTTGGATATACTTCAGCTTATCCCGTTAAGGGCATCAGAGAGGACCTTCGGGATGTCAAGGTTGGTCTTCGCTCCATATGTGCATATCTCTCCATCTTTTCCTACTGCAAAGTTGAGTCCCCAGTCACTTTCAGGGTCAACGTATGAAAGCCAGAGGTCGCACCGTGAGTGAGCTCTCAAGCCATCGGCGTGTACTATCAGAAGCCCGTCGCTAATCGGCACCGTCTGTTGAGGCTTGTCCACGAACCTTGCATAGAACTCCTTCGCTGCGGTCTCTTTCCAGCGCCCGCGTACGTTGAATATTGTATGGCTGGTCTTCTGGGATTGGTTGCCCAATCGCACTGGCTTGGCGCTTTTGTTGGTGTCGGTCCCTGCCGCCGTCAGCGCTTCTGATTCTCGCTCCATGTCTGATACCTTCTTCTCGAGGGCGGCAACCTTCATTTCCAAAGCACGGACCAGAGCTGCTGCCTCGTAGCAGTCAGCAACTGTCGCTTCTCCCTTTTCCAGCCTTGCTATCAGTTTCTTGTCAATTGATGTATCATTCATGATTAACGCCCCCGTGCCAGCGTGATGCTGACAGAATCAACGAGGTCATGGTTGTGGTACACATTAACCTTTGATTCATCTCCTGTTATGACAGCGTAATGTTGTTCTGCTGGGCTGGAGTCTACTCTGACACCCACGGTGCCGCCGATCGTGGCTATCTTGTAGGGTCCGCCCAGATGCCCGCAGAGGAAGAGCTTCGGCTTCACCACCTTGAGGACCTCGTCCATGACTACCAAGTCATCGTTCTCATGGATGAATCCTGATGCCATCTCACGCGGCGCCATATGAGTTGCGAGCACGTCGACGCCGGCTAACCATGGTGCATGCCTCAGATACTCCTCTGGCGTCTGTCTTGGAGTTCCATCCTTGATTTTGGTTTTCCTCGATACAATCCCGTTGATAGCGCCGATCTTAAGCCCGTCGACCATCCTATTCCCCCCGTCGTCTATCAGAGCATTCCTTCCATCAGTGTTCTTTACAGCAACTAGTTCTTCCATATTCTCATGGTTGCCATATACAAGATGAAGAGGTACAAGAGACGCAAGTGTTTCCCACTGCTCGGCGGTCCAGGCGTGCCCATAATCGCCGAGACCTATCAGAGCAGTTGGTTGCACCAGTTTTACGGTGCGCAGAAGCCAATCATAGGCTCCACCTTCGTAGGTCCCATGATGAGAGCCGAGCTCAAAATGGACGTCCGACACCACTAATATCTTCATCAATGTTGTATTATCGGTAAGAATTAAAGCAGCGCGCACGTAATTCTGATGCTTAAAGCCCTGTTTGTTCCTTGTCTGCATGGTACGAGCGCCCTGGACTGGCGCAACTGCTACTACCCGACGCAGGCTCCTATCTGCAAAAGTCGGCGAGGTCGTCTAACATGGATACCAATCTTGTCTTCCTACTGGTTTCTGTGATCATTATTGTTGGGTTTGCCGGTGATAGGATGTTCAAGAAGACTGCTGTTCCTCCATTCATCTTCCTCATACTGATGGGTGTTTTTCTCGGTCCCATCTTTCATATTCTCTCGAGGGGGACATTCACACCGATTCTCGGTATTTTTGGGGAACTCACGCTGAGCATGATCCTGTTTTACGCTGGACTGGACACGAACCTCGCGGCGTTGCGTGTTACGGGTAACAGGGCTTTCCTGCAGGTTTTCCTTTACGTCATAATGAGCATCATAGCGATAACGAGCGTAATGTACTTCCTCGTCCATTGGGCATTCTTCGAGTCACTGATATTCTCGTCGATAATTGGGGGCGAGACCACTGCAGTAGTTGTTGTCCCTCTCAGTAAATCCAAGGGGATATCCGAGAACCTGGGGCACTTCTTGGTGGTAGAAACTGCCTTGAACAGTATACTCACGGTCATATTCTTCTTCTCCTTTGTCGACATGTACCAGACAGGAACATACGCCTTGTATCCTGTTGTTGCGACGATTGTGGCAAATTTCTCTGTCAGTATAGTGATAGGGCTCGCCACTTCTCTTGTATGGTTACGCATTCTCCAGCGATTTTCCGCCCAGCGCTATACGTACGTCCTGACGCTCGGGCTTCTGCTCCTTTCCTTCGTCGCTGCGTCGGAGTTCGGCGGTACCGGTATATTCGCGGTCGTAGTGTTTGGGCTGGTGCTCGGAAACTACAAGGTTGCTGACACAGCAATGGGGAGGAACTTCGATATGTCGCGGCTTCTGGGTCAGCTCAAGGTGTTCCAGGAAGAAATGTCATTCCTCATGACCACCCTCTTCTTCGTGTTCCTGGGGCTCATGGTTGTTATCGATGTCGCCTACCTCTATTTTGACCTGGTCGTATGCCTTGGTCTCATTGGGGTGCTTTTTTCAATGAGATATATTGCCCTGTATGTTTCGACACACGGCACCCCGATGTCAACGGAAAAGCGTGTTGCTGTATTGTTCATAGCCCAGGGGCTTACCCCGGCCACTCTCAGCGTCCTGGCATATTCAATGGGACTCCCCATGTCTAACACATACCTGGCGCTAGTCTCGTTCGTGATCGTCTTTACTAATATTATCACCACCGCCGGAATCTACAGGAAGACCAGAACGAAGGGGAGCGGGTTTAGTGAGTTCATGACCAATCTCGGTGCCCAGAACACTGAGCAGTGACTACGTGACAGTCATAAACTGTAATACAGTCTTCGCAATTAAAAGAGCGTCCGACACGCTGCGTATGAGAACGTGTTTTATCAGATATATGTGTCTGATCACGGATGAACCTCGATCACCAGCAGTTGATCGTCCGTGCTCCGCCGAAGCTTGCCGGAAGGATAGCAGGGCGGTTGCACATCTATTTCGATGTGTCAACACAGCCGCCGCGCAACGGATACTGCCAGATTGACGCCGTGATAGAGGGGAGGCCAATGATTGTATGTATGTTCCAGGAGAGCCTTGAATTTGGGAGTATAATGACACTGTTCAATCTGAAGGCAAAACAGATAGGCTTGACCAGCTGACCAATACATGCACTAGGCGGTGCCAGAACCGAGGTCCTGCTTAACTGATACGTTACGAAGCGTTTTGCGTGCCTCTGAGACCCCCGCTATGATTACCAGCGAGAACACCCACGCCGAGATGGCGCCGCCAATGATGTGAAGCGGCATCGCCGCGTTATTGTACACATATCCATCTATTGCATACAACCCTACGACTAGTACCAGTGCATATTGGAAGCTAACCAATGTCAGGCTTTCCGTGTTCTTTCCGGCAAGCCAGCCGAAAATCTCCACCCCTACTACTATTATTATGTACAAGCACAGCGAGAACCCGATTATCGATGTACCGGTTGCCGGAGCCCCTACCAAAATCCACTGGAGCAGCGAAACGAAGTAAGTGGCTCCAACCACTATCAGGAGTGCGTCTCTCATCGTGAGTATATTGCCCAGCGCCGTTGAGTGCGCCGCGACCTCTGCAACCAACATGATGACTATGATAAACACAAAGTTGCCTACTAAATTAGCGACCGTAGCGCCAAATGTTGGGGCATAATCTTCCAGAGCCGAAAAAGGCGCTGTCAGAAAAACTGCGGCGCATCCTATCTGACTTCCATTAACACACGCAACCACCATATGGAGCATTAATGGAAGAATGATGTTAGCAGCAATGAAAGCTGTGATGAATACCAAAGTCGTGATTCCGGGTATTGTCCGGCGCTCTTTTGCTTCCCCCATATTACAATCGGTCTGATTGTGTTAAAAACGCCGGCACGGTGTTGCGCAATGCGCTTTAATACTCCCGGGCGCAACATATGTGCAATGAAGCCTGCATACGCTTCGCGATCCGTTTCTCTCTCCTTGTTAGCGCAGGCTCTGAGCCTATCAAGTCTCAGATAGGCTCTCTCGGTCTACTGCCATTTGCATTGTTCGAAGACCGAAACCGAATTTGCCGCAGTGCCAGAGTGGCCAATTGGGACGAGTTGCTAGCTCGTTGACCTCCACGGTCTCATAGGTTCGAATCCTGTCTGCGGCGTTGCCGGGTTGAGCGGAATTGGTATCGCAGCGGTCTCGAAAGCTCGGGGCTGAGTCCTGAAAACCGCCGCCCTTCGGGGCATGGAGGTTCAACTCCTCCACCCGGCGCTCATTCTCGTGGTGACGTAGCCAAGTGCCAAAGGCAGGAGCCTCAGAAGCTCTGGGCGAAGGCCCTACCCAGGTTGGAGTCCTGGCGTCACCATCCATATCGGCGCGTGCCGGAGCCAGGTCAAACGGGCGAGGTCCAAACCCTCGTGTGGGAAGCCACTTCACAGGTTCAAATCCTGTCGCGCCGACTTTGCTGTGGTAGGGAAGTCCAGTCAAACCCACCAGGCTGAGAACCTGGGGCCGAAGGGCCTACGCCGGAGCGAAGCCGGCCCACAGCACTCATTATTGTGGTCGAGTGGCGGAGCCAGTCAAACGCGACCGGTCTAAACCCGGTTGTCCGAAGGGACTACGCAGGGGCAGAGCCTGCCTCGACCACCATGGAGACGTAGGCAAGTGGTTAACGCCAGCGGCCTTAGAAGCCGCGCCCGAAGGGGCTGCGCAGGTCCGAATCCTGCCGTCTCCACTTTTATTTTTTGGAGGTTTTATACCATCTTCCGAAGAAGTTCAACGCCCGCGACCTGTGAGATATTGCATTCTTCTCTCCCGATGTCATCTGAGCAAGCGTCTCCCTATACCCGGCGGGCATGAATATCGGGTCGAAGCCGAACCCATTGTCACCCCTGGCGCTCGTTATGATAGTCCCATCGAGGACCCCAGTGAACACCCGCGTTGACGTTCTGTCCTTGTAGGCAACTGCAGTTACGAAGTGTGCCTTGCTCTTTCTTCCCTCGAGGAGTTTGAGCACCCCAGAGCTGCCGATGGTCTTTGTCACAAATGCCGCATACACCCCAGGGAAGCCCCCCAGTTCATCGATGAATAACCCCGTGTCTTCTGCTATCAGGGGCTTGTTTGCCAAAGCAAAGGTTTCGTCAGCGGCTCGTGTTACTATCTCGCTGACGTCATTCGACTGGACCTCCGCCCCTTTTGCAGTCAGGCGCTTCAGTGTTATCTCATACGCCTTGAGAATATCGCTCGCTTCGCGGAACTTGCCTTCGTTCGATGTGGCAAACCAGATCGTGTGCTTCACAATATTCCAGTGCAGGTTTGAAATATAAGGCACATACCAAGCACGCTCTCAAGTTCTGGACAGTTGCATCTATGAAACCAAAAAATGTCCTCGGGACGGAGCCTGTGCGCCCCGACGGTGGTCCTGGAACGCGTGGTCCGGCTCTCGAGCTCCAGAACGGCCGACTCCGGGTCCCTTCCGAGGCCCGGCGCAACGCCGCCCATGCCGCTCACGGCCAGTCCTTTCCGCCGGCGGATCCCTGGCACCGCCACCAAAGACGGGTCGTGCCCGCCAGTGCCGGCTTTCGCGACCGGCTCGCTTTACCTTTCGGCAAGCAGGTGACAGGCACCTTCGGGATGCCCGCCCGAGACAAAACAAAGGGGGTCAGTATCTATTTAACACCTGATACTGGCTTTTATGCTGTACTGCAGCTGAGATATGTGAAGGGCAAAACAATAGTTGTATCAGACTTCGACGACACTCTCATGTTTTCCGCGAGAGCGGTTGCCGAAGCAGCTGAGAACATTACAGGAATCAGGATGACAAGGAAAGAAGTACGGGCTTTGACTCAGCCGTTGAAGGGGTCTATCTATCAGGTGGCAAAGATAGATTACAACCATCTCTTCTCCCCTAACCGAGATGCGATAGAGTATGTTAAGGAGTGTAAGAGGAATGGGTGCGACATAGTGGTTCTCAGCGCTGGCTTGGTCGACTTCTCAGACCAGGTGCGTGATCTGCTGGGGGAGTATGGCGTACCCTATGACAGGCTGGTGTTGAGGGAGAGCCCGCAAAGCAGTGATGAAGCCTGGAAGAAGATGATGGTCGCATCCCTGGCTGACGGGTACTCGAAAGTGATACTCCTGGAAGATAAGGCGGAAAACATAGACATCATGGTCGAGGCGCTTGCCGGGAAAGTCGTAGAGAGTTACCTGATTGATGAGAATGGTATGGAGCAATACATTCCGACGGCTCGTTCCTGAGCCTGGTACCTGTTGACGCCTGGCATGCAATAGTGCGTTTTAAGGGCTCTCACAATTTCTAATCGTGCTAGCAGAATCTGAAGCTGCTGACAGGAAGGCAGGCGCTTTTTGCCCTTCTTGTCACCATCCACGCCATACGGGCAAGATGTGCCATGCTGCCACTCCGATCCAGTATTATGTCACCCCCCTTACCCATCCTCTTGACCAAGACTACATCCAATGCGGCTGTTCTTACGAACTCGGGTCTGTCAACGCCGGAAGAGTCAACCGTGGCGGGTTCCAGACAACGTAGTCTGCTGGCACAAATGTTGGACTGAATCAAACAAGTAGTATTCGTAGGGGGTAGGGGACCCGATTTACGAGATTATTCCTGCTTAAATGCCAAGCGGTCTACCTTCTTCATGTCGCTAGATGCGCTTCAGTCCGATCCCAATAACAGGAACCCATTCTTACAGAAGATAGCTGCTCTGTCTCTCGCGTATGACAAGACGTCGCCGAAGCAGGTGTTGGAATCGCGAGCTACTATCGGGACCTACTTTGGTGGGTCGATACTTGCAGAGATACTCGACAGGGAGCCCGACCCCAGGAATGAACGGCTTCCTGAGCAGAGATTGGGCAGATGGGGCGGGAATGTGGAGGTGTATGCCATGGCAAATGGTACCAGGAAGGTGGTGATCACCAACGGCTATTCCAGGAAAGTGAAGAGCTTGTTCAGGGAGGAAAAGTCATTCATGCTGAGAAGGGTGGGCAAGATATGGACGGAATGGAAAGAGAACATCTCCCGCTAGGACTGCTCCTTGCTCTTTCCATGCTGGGGCCCTCGCTTTGCATGCTTGCGGTAATACCTGTTGAAGGGCCGGCCCAATTCGTGCAGATGTGGAGATTGTCATGTGGTATCTCGGGGGCGGGTATGGTGGCATTGATCCTATTCGACACGC